>JAISBQ010000232.1 GCA_031266115.1 Bifidobacteriaceae bacterium | reverse complement strand
GATGGTCACGCCGTCCGGGCCGAAAGAGATCTTCTCCGGGCTCTCGTTCTGGACGGTCCAGCCGGCGTCCAGGACATCCTGACGGCTCTTGCCGCGGAAGTCGAAGCTCGATAGCTGGTCCGGGTCCGGCGGCTCTGGCGGATCGGCCAGGGTGCCCCGGTATTCGAACCCGGTCAGTGTGCTCCCGTTCACGGTCGACACATAGAAGCCGGCGCCGCCTGGTTGGGCGAGCGCTGGAGTATTGAAAGTGAACGTGCCGCTCAGCACGGTCTGCCCGGTCGTCTTGTCGATTATCGCAGCGTCAATGACCGTGGTGGTGGTGTCATCAGGGGTCTCGAAACTCACTTCCATGCGGTACGCGTGTTCGGGAATGGCGTTCTGCCCGATCGGAAGGTACTTGGTCTGGTAGGCGGCTGCCGGGCCGCTGTTCACCACTGGCTGGACCTCAAGCCCCATGCCCTGATAGCTGCCGCCATCGGTGGCGAATCCGACCTTGAAGGCCGAGGCGGCCGAACCGGGTTGGACCCGCCCAATGATGTTGTTCCAATTCTTGAGCGCGTCGCCGGTGCCGAGTCCCGGCGCGAAGTCCACGGCGATCCACTGTGAGAGGCTCGCCTCCGTGTCCGGCCGGGTCAGCCAGTTGACGCGTTGCGTCGCCGCCGAATCAGAGATCGCAGTGACCCTCGCGCCCGTCTGACTAATCTGCCCTCTGGCGCCAGGGTCGATCCAGCCGTCCTGACCCGCCAATGGGCCGGTCGCGAACGGCGTGGTCTCATCGTCCCAGGTGGCGAAATCGGTTTGATATAGGACCGCCAAGTCGTCATTGGGCGCCTGGCCCCACACCGGCGCCGCCGTCACGGGCACCGCCACGGCCGCTGCTGCCAGGCAGGCGAGCATCCGGTTGCCGGAGATTTTGAGCTTTCTCATGTCAAAGCCTCGATTCTGGTTGAGGGAGATTTCAGGTCGGTCGGGCTGGGCCCTGCCCAGCAGTTGAGGTTGGAGTCGCGCCAGAGGCAACTACCCGGATGTCTGTCACATACGACCGTTCGATAGTATTCGACGGCCAACTCGGAGCACGATGCCGTCTGGTCGTCTCTCGCCGCCGGTTCGGGTCAGGTCCGCGAGTGTTTCGCCCGCCGACGAGCGGTCGCGGCGAGCAAGGTACCGGCCGCGATTGCGAGCGCGCTGACGAGCGCGACTCCGGCAGCTTCCCAACCGGTGAAGTCCAGATCGCCTCCAGCCTTGCCGCCAGTCGGGCTCACCGCGCCACTGGCGGGCGACGTGCCGGTAGCGTCGGACGGCGCCGCAGAGGAAGTCGCCGAGGGTGGTGTGCCCGTGGGCGTCGCCGTGGGCTCTTCTGACGGTCCCCCGGTCGGTCCTCCGGTCGGTCCTCCGGTCGGCACCATGCTGGGGCCATCGGTCGGGGTGTCGGTTGGTGGTGGGGAGCCGTCATCCGGACTCTGCCAGGTCCCGGTGGGCGCTGGCCTGGGCGAGATCGACACCTCCACGGTGACGCCTTCATCACCATAAGGGTCGTCCGCCAGCGCCCCCAGCGGGGCGTTGGTCGCCCACGCCAAGCCCAAGGCCGCCAACAACAGTCCGAACCAGCGGAGGTGGTGACGCCGCCCAATCATGTCTTCTTACCTTTCTGATTCTTGCGTCGTTCGGCACGAGTGCCCGGCCCACGAGCATCAGCCTGCTCCCTCGGGCCGGTCTCCTGCTGAGCGGAGCGCTCGTCGTCTTCGGACGGATTGCCGCCGACGGTGAGTTCGTCTCGCGCCTGGCGCCGGCCGCGCTCGACGGCGTCCTCGATGCGTCGATCCAGCGCGCGGCGGCGCTGGCTGCGGTCCTTGCGCCACCAAATGACCAACGCCACCGCCACGACGACGACGATCAACTGCGGCCATGGGACGGCCGCCACCGCGTCCTGGGCCGTCGCCGCGGCGGACGGACCGCCCGTGTCGATGACCGGCTCACCGCTCACCTCGACGGTCGCCACCCAGCGTCCCAACGGCCACATGCCCTGTACCCTGAAGCTCCCGGCCCGTTCCTCGCCGGGTGCCAGTTCACCGGCGGCCTCGGCCTCCCAGTGCTTGGCCAGCAGTCCGAAGGGACCGGCCACTGTTGCGGACGGAGTCACCGCCAAGCGCGTGTTCCCGGTGTTCGTGAACACATAATTGACGGTCACGGTCCCCGGCTGGAACGGGTTCCACCGTTCTGAGTAGTCAGCGTCCACCGTGAGGTCGAGCGTCGAGACATAGTCCCCCGTGACCCTGGTCATGACTCGGAAACCGACTCGGCTATCGACAGCGACAGTGCCGCCTTGGCCGTCGGCACCAGGAGAACGCACGGTCGCAGCTAGACCGGCCGGATGATCGCCCGGCGTGGCGTTGGACGGCACCGTCACAGTGAACGGTACGACCACGCGTTCGTCGGGGCCCAATGTGACGGAGTCCTCGACCTGGATCCAGAGCCCGGCCTCGGTCGACTCTTCGGAGGCAGGCAGCATGTTGAATCGTCCCTTGTCCGTGAAATATCCGTCCGCCGCCTTGATGGCGAAGGTGACCTCATGCGCACTGAGATTCCGCAGTTCGGCGTACTCTTGGGCCGATTCGCCCGGGTCGAGCGTCAACTCGACCCAAGACCGTTTGTCCATGCCCTGCTCGTCAGACGGGCGGAACGACCAGGTGACGGAGCCGTCGGGCAAGACCTCGTCCGCCTGCGCCGGGACGGCCGCGCAGCACAACGCCAACGCGCCCGCCACGCTCGCGAACAAGCGCGTAATGAGAGACACGCTGGGTCCTCCTTCTATGGTCCCTGGACTCCCGCCTCCAACGCTGAGACGCCAAGCGGTACTGTGGCACACGATTCGGTGGCCCGCCAGCCGGAACCTGGCGGGCCACCGAAGTCGGCTTCGCCTACTACTCGAACAGGGACAGGGTCAGGGTCGAGGTGTAGACGCCCGGATCGACCGTGATGTCCGTCTTCAACACCAAGTCGGCCGTGGCCATCCAGTACTCCTCGGCAACGATGGTCTCCGAGGGGTCCGTGGTGGTGTACAACAACTCCTGGTCCACGAGGCCAGGACCGGCCGTCGAGTCCAGGGCCGTTCCGACGGGGCCACCTTCAGTCACCACTCCGTTGCCGTCGTTCGGCCCGGTCAGCGCGGGCTCCCAGCCGAAATTGTCGACCGGGATGTTCGGCTGGCCGAAATCGCCCGCGAAATCAGTCGCCGAGCCCAGCACGTACCACATCGCGTCGTCCGCGATGTCGGCCGGGTCACGGGTGTCCGTCACCCGCACCGTCGGCAGCACGCCCGTGAACTCACGCAACAGCGGATCGACGCTGGTGCCTTCCGTCAACGCGGTCGCATTCGACGCCACCGTCAACGTCAACAAACCCGGCAGCTGCTTGATCCCGACCGTGACTTCGACGCCTTCTTCCCCGTACTGGGTCTCGTCGGCCTGCGCCGCGGCCGCTCCGGCCAACAACAGCAACGACCCGGCGAACAGGCCGACCCCCGCGCGGAACTTCTTAGAACTCCTCATTGACTTTCCTTTCTTCCAGAAATCCATTTGGTCGGTCCGGCCCGCCCCGCCAGACCGGTTGGAGGCGCCCCTCCCCGCTGGGGCCGCCTCCCACTCGTCGCGATCAGCCGCAGCTGAACGCCTCGTAGGGAACAGTGATCGTGGCCTCGAACGCATCGCCCGAAGTCTTCACACCAAAGGTCGCTTCACCCGCCGGGATGGAGACCAACCGGCTGTTGAAAGAACCAGACGCCGCACGCCCTGGGGTCACAGACACAGCGGCCTTCGAGCCATAGGGAGTCGCGGTGGCAACGTCCAAGTTCACGTCATCGTCGGTCTTGACGGACGTGTTCAGATAGACCTTGCCGCCCATGCACTTAGGCGTCACAGCCGCGTCCACCTTGAACTCCCGCTCTGCCACGAAGGGCACAGCCACGCTCTCACCTGCGACAAGGAACGTCACCGTGCCGTTGTACGCGCCCGGTTGGGAGTAGGTGTGGTCAGCCGCCGCAGTGATCAGCGAACGACCGCGCCTGGAGGCCGGGAGGTAGTCCGAGCCGGAGACCGTCGCGGGGCTCAGGGCACTGCCGTCCCCCCAGTCGATGGTCGCCGTCACGGTGGTGTAATCCACCCCAGGCGCCGCCAGCCCGGCCAACGCAAGACCGTCGGCCTTGAGATCGGCGGCCAGTCCGACCACGGCGCCGGAGCCATCGACTCCCCACTTCGTCTCCGGGATGGTGCCGAAGTTGACGCCCTGATAGGACCAACGCGCGCCTTGCTCATCGAGCCTGGCTTGGTACGCCGCATAATCCTGCGTCGATGCCTTGGGGGACCAGCCTTTCTCCGCAATGCCAGCGAACCGCGGGAAGATCATGTACTCGTTGTCGAGTCCTCCGCGCATGTTCTCGCCCCACAGCGGAGCCTCGATACCGATGATGTCCTCCGGCTTCGGGCCGCCCCAGGCGATCTGGGAGACGTTGTAGTTCCGGTACTTCTCGATGAACCACTCCGGATCCCAGTTCCAAGCCTTCAACGACTCGGTCGTGGGGGTGCGGCCGGGCGAACCCGCATACGAGAAGTCGAGATAGGCACTGTTCTCAGGTGTGATGATGGTGGGCCGGCCGTCATCGAACCAGTCCGCGCTGACGTGCTGGGTGCCGGCGCCCGGGCTGTAGTCCGACCAATAGTGGTTGATGGACGTCGGGTTCTGGTAACCGTCGACTCCTGGGTTCCACGAGTCGATGGTCTTCCCGTTCTCGTTGATCATCCGCTCCATCTCACCGATCCAGTACTCGTAGTTGGACGCAGCCATTCCGTTGACCTCGTCGCCACCGATGTGGATGATTGGCCCAGGAGAGATGGCGGCGAGCTGCTCGAACACGTCGCTCCAGAACGCCAGGCCCTTCTCGGTGGCCGGGTCGCCGGGCACCGCGCAGAAGTTGTTGTTGCCCGATGCCGCGCAAGCCACTTCGCGATTCAGCGCCACCACAGGAGCGGTGGCGTGGCCGGGGCTCTCGACCTCAGGCAGGATCTCGATGTATTGAGCGTTGGCGTAGGCCACGATCTCCTTGAAGTCCTCCTGGGTGTAGAAGCCGTTGACGCAGCCATTGCCGTTGCAACCGGTGTAGCCGGTCATCTGGCCGGTGGCATGCAATTCCAGCGCCTTGTACTTGTCCGGATCATCCGCGGTCCCCTTGATCTCGAGACGCCACGACTGTGAATCGGACAAGTGCATGTGCAGAATATTGGTCTTGACCGCCGCCACCTCATCGATGATGTCCTTGACCTCTTGGACGGTGATGAAGTTGCGGGCCGGATCGATCTGCAGGCCACGGTGCCCGTAGCGCGGGTAGTCGACCACGGTGATCGGGTCCGCCGCCCACGTTTCCACCCTGGCGGCATCCGAATAGATCGGAGCCGGGAACAGTTGCCGCAGCGACTGGAAGGCGTTGAACAAGCCATGCTCGGTGGGCGCGGTCAGAACTGCTCCTGCGTCCGACACGACGAGCTTGTAGCCCTCTTCGGCGGCCACGTCGTTGCCGATCGGCAATTCCGCGACTGCTCCCTGGACCAGGGAAACATCGCTTGGCAGGGCAACGCCAGTGACGACCGGCAGCGGATAGCCGGTGGCGGGACGCAGTTGACCGGCCACGGTCTGGCCGAGTTCAGCCAGTGCCGCATCCGACACCACGACGCGCGAATCCGCGCTTAACGTGAACGGACCACCGGAAGTGGCGGTCTGCTCCACCGGCACGGGCAGGATCGAGCCGACCACGGCATCGGGCCTGGGGCCGTCCCAGACCTCGAACTCAGCGATGGCGTAGCCAAGCCTGGTGGGCACGAAGCCCTTGGACGCTTGGGCCCTGACGCACCAGACCGGGTCGCTGACACCGATAATCTGGTCATCGGCGTTGAACGGATTGGCAACCCGCGCCACGGTGGTCCAGCTTGAGCAGTCCGAGTCGGTCGAGACTTGGATCGAGTAGCGGGTCGGCTTCATCACCCAGGTGTAAGCCGAAGTAGTGGCCGTGTTGCTACTCGGGACCACGTGGTAGCTGATCGCCGCGGCCCACTCGATGTGTGTCTGATACACAGGTTGAGGGGCCGGCAACTTCACCTGGAACCAGTCGTCAGTCGGATCGTACGAGTTCAGGGCCAACGTGGGGAGTCCCGTGTAGTTCGAGTTCCAACGGCTGGCCACAAGACCATCGATCGCATGGGCAGGCGCCCAATTCTCTGTGCGGGTCCCGTATGCCGGCGTGTTCGCCCCAGCGGAGGCCGACGAGTTCGGGGCCTGCGACTTCGCCGAAGCCACCACGCCCGGCTCGAGCGATAGGTTCTTCGGGTCCGCCACCGACCAACTGGTGGGCGTGGCCGGCGAATAATCCCACTGGTTCACGCCGTAGATGTAGATCTCGTTGATGGTCATGCCAGCGTTCGTCGCCCTGGCGAGGGTCGAGACAACGCGCACGGCCTTGACGGGTGTGGCGGTCGAGACCGGATGGGACTTGGTCAACGTCCACCAAACGTTGCAGTTGCCATGCACGCGGCCGAAGGAGTCCGTCGTGGTCCAGTTCACGCCATCTGGGGAGACTTGCACCTGGTACTCGTTGGAGCAGTTGGCGTCCCACTCGATGACTATCTCGGACACTGTCGCGACCGTTGGAAGGGTGACCTGAATCCAGCTCGCATGCAAATCATTTGTCGAGTACGTGTCCGCCGGGTAGCCGTTCTGCGCGGTGTGCGCGAACCGCGAGACCCAGCGTTTGCTGGTGTCGACCACACCGTCGATCACGTTCTGCGGCAGGTAATTACCAGCCGTCGCGTTCGTCGGGTCGATCTCGCTGTAGTAGGACGATGCCGTGGCCGTGCCAGTCGGGGCGATGTTGTACGCTTCGGGGCCGGGAGCCGGAGCGGGTGTGATGGCCGCTTGGGCCGCGCTGGCGACAATCAGCCCAAGCGAGAGCGCGAGCGAACCCGCAGTGACGCCAGCGGCGATCTTTCGCCGGTTGCGCCGGGCTATTGATGGTGAGTTCATGTGTTCCATGCCTTTCCTGCTCTATAAGGACGAATAAGTTGTGGCCTATGGGCTAACCCCCTTTTGCCCTAGTCCCCTTCCGAGCTATTGCCTGATCCGGTTTCCTTTCTCCCAAGAGTCCACTAGCCATGCTCGATCCGGCGCTTTGGTGCCGGACAGGTGATCCACATCGTCGGGGTGGACCACCGCTCCGCCCGCCCTGCCTGAGAACAGACATGGCGGTGAAGAGTTGTAGGTCCTGCTCATCCACAGTCCAGGCCCGGGTAGGGCACGGTCGCCCCGAACGTGGTCTGGTCCGCGCCGACCGCTTCGACTTCCACGACGCCCGGCGGCATGTCCACCAACCGGCTGTTGAAGGAACCAGACGCGGAGCGCCCCGGCGTGACCCCGGCGGCAGTCTTCGACCCGTATGGCGTCACCGTGGCCACGTCCACCGACATGTCGCCGTCATTGCGCACAGAGGTGTTCACATAGGCCTTGCCGCCCATGCAACGAGGCGTCGCTGACACCACCAGATTCAGGCCCGGGGCGACCGTCACTTGGAACGCCAACGAATAGGTGTTGGCGCCCTCCACGAACGCGACCGTGCCGGCGTAGACCGCGCCCGGAGAATAGGTGTGGGAACCGGAGACCGTGAACAAGGTCGGCCCTCGATTCGTCCCGGCGTTCGACCCGGCTATCACTGCGGCCTGCGACGCAGACCCGTCCCCCCAGTCGATGGTTGCGGTATAGGCCTCCTTGGCGACCGTGGTGGAGCTCAGAGCGGCCAATTCGCCGCTGACCACGCCATCCGGCCCGGCGGAAAGCACTGAACCGGCGCCGTACGTGTCCCACGCCACCGAGCTGTCGGGGCGATAATTCGTCGCCTCGAACGACCACCTGGCGGACTGCTTGGCCAAAGTGGCGAGGAACACTCCCGCCTGCTGGGTCTTGGCCTGCGGCGTCCAGGCTTTCTCGATCAGGGCCGCCATCGAGGTCAGGATCAGGTACTGGTTGTCCGCCAAACCTCTCAGAGACTCGCTCCACATGGGCCCCTCGATCCCGATGATGTCAGCGTCGTTCAGGCAGTACGAGGTTTGCAGCACCGCCAGGCGATGGTCGTCGTACACGGCGCTCGGATCCCAGGCGTAGTTCCCGGCCGGGTTGCGCGGGCCCTGCCCGTCCAGGTAGGCCACCGATGGCGGCGACAGCAGCACTGGGAACCCTTGCTGGTACCAACTGCAGTCCATCGTGGTGTTCGCGTCGCTGGTTTGGTCGCGCCAATAGTGGTGGACCGAATCAGGGTTCTGGTAGGCGGAAGCGCTCGGCGTCCAACCGACCGCGTTCTTGCCGACATCGGCCAGCATCGCCTCCATGTCCCGGATCCACTGGTTGTACTCGGCGTGGGCCATGCCGTCGGCCTCGTCCGCGCCGATGTGCACATACTGGCTCGGGGAGATCGCCGCCAACTGGGCGTAGACCTCTTTCATGAACGCCTTGGCGTTGGCGTTGTTCGGACTGGCGGGATTGGTGCAGAACCAGCCGCCGTTGCCGCAGGACAGGTTCGCCACCTGGGCGACGGCTCGACTCGCGTGCGCCGGTCCCTCGATCTCAGGGATGATCTCCACGAACCTCTCGGCCGCGTAGGCCACCACCTCTTGGAACTCGGCCTGCGTGTACCAACCGGTCAGGCAATTGGCGCCGTTGCAGCCCGGAGTCGTGTACAAACTGGCGTACCGGCTGGGATCCTCCGGCGGCCCCTTGATCTCCAAACGCCACGACTGATCGTCGGTCAGGTGCCAGTGCAGTTTGTTTCCCTTCATGGCCGCGATGTCATCGACCAGCGACTTGACCTCTGCGACCGTCAGGAAGTTCCGAGCCGAGTCGATCATCAGGCCCCGATAACCGAACCGGGGATAATCGACGATCTCCGTGGCCGCGACCTCCCACGGCACGAACCTGGGAA
>JAISBQ010000231.1 GCA_031266115.1 Bifidobacteriaceae bacterium | reverse complement strand
GTCCGCTCGTCGGCGGACAGATGCAGGTAGCGTTGACCCACAGCGACACCCTTCCTGTTCGAGTTCCTTTGACAGACCTCATCCTAGGAAGGGTGTTGCACTTCAGATTGGAAGACAGGAGCACCCGCTTGGCGCGGTGGAAGGGGTATCATTGTTGGAGAGCCCTCCACCTGCGGGTGGCTGGGAAGTGAGGCCGGGACCCCCGCCGCATGACGGGACCCGGCCTTCGCGCTGCCCGGCTCCGGCGAGGGCTCAGATGCTGAGGTCGTAGACGCGCAAGCGTGGGGTCAAGACTTCCCTGTAGGCGGGTTCATCGCGGTAACTGGCCGCGACCGCGCCCGCTGCCACGTCGGCGGCCCACAACATAGGATCAAGAGACGGCAACGCGAACTCATACCGAAGCGTGCCGCCCAGGACGCGCGAGCCCCGCAGCGCTGCAAACATGGCGCGGTCGGCCTGGTTGAGGCTCTCGGTACGAGATTCGACCCACACCGTTTCCAACACGGTCTCGGCCGTGAAGTGGTAAGTGATGCGCTCCATGCACTTGCGGCGGGCCCGTTCCTGCTTGCGCGGGTCCAGTGGTGTTCCCACGACAACGATCTGATCGACATTCGCCGCAGCGATCACGTTGACCGCCTTCATCCGATCGGCGGCTTCCTCGTCCCGCCAGTGGATTCGCCGGCGTGGGTTTCGCGCCAACCTCCGCAGGGCGTCGCGGATCGGCTGGCATGCGTCGGGGTCCGCGATCACGGCAGCAAGTACGTACATGGGCACCGCTGCGGAAACATGGATCGACTCGTCCAGCCATGCCGCACGAGTCGGATCCACGCTGTCATTCTCTCAGCCCCAAGTGAGCCGCACGTCGGATCTGAACCCGGCCGCGCCCCCGTGGCCGGCGCTGCGTGATTTCCCCCGGCGCCCCGCATCGCCGGTCAGTACACGGCCGCGGTCACGAACGCGAAACACCCCATGCGGGGTTCCCTCGACATGGGTCAGGTCGCGGAGGCGACCGTTGACTCAGAGTCAATAGTTCGCCCGATCGGCGCGCACGGCCAAGCGCGATCGGCCGCGCAGGCGAGGTGACCGGAAACTGACCGGTTTCAGCGCGAAACGGCGGCAACGAACGCGAGCCGATGAACGGCATCGGCGGCGTGTTCGCACAGGTCAACGCGGAATACTGCAGGTGACCGGATACTCGTCGAGAAGCGCTTGCCGCCACTCGTGAGGTCGGGGGTTCGATCCCCCCTCCCGCTACTGTTTAGGCTGGTCAAAGGCCTATCGCCGGTGGTCGATGCCGCGTTGGTGGGCTCGGGGTGACCGGATCGCTGATCTGCTTGGTTCTAGAGCCCGCGAAGGCCGCGCGGGCACCTGCGATCAGCCTAGCTGCAGTTCGCGGGGCCTGATCCGCGCGAGCGAATCGCCTAGCGATCCTTCCGCGACCTCTAGGTCGTGATGGCTCTGCAGGTTCAGCCAGAAGGCCGCCGAGGTCGAGAAGTAGCGGGACAGCCGCAAGGCCGTGTCGGCCGTGATCCGCCGCGCCCCGTGCACGATCTCATTGATCCGCCGCGGCGGCACGCCGATTGCCTCCGCGAGCGCGTTCTGGCTCAACGAAAGCGGCTCCATGAACTCGTGCCACAGCACTTCCCCAGGATGGACCGGCGTCAAGCGTTCCATTTCGTCCCTCTCCCTAGTGGTAGTCGACAATCTCCACGTCCGCCGGCCCAGACTTGGTCCACACGAAACAGATCCGCCATTGGTCGTTGATCCTGATCGAGTGCCGGCCTGACCGACCGCCGGCCAGCCCCTCCAACCGGTTGCCCGGCGGAGACCGGAGGTCCTGGAGGGTCACGGCGGCATTCATGACGACGAGCTTGCGCAGCGCCGTCCGTTGGATCCTCGGGTTCAGTCTCTTGTTCGGTTGACGCAGCCATAGAAGCCGTGTGGCGTCGTCACCGAACGACAAGATCATTCATCACCAACTATAACGCATGGCGTCATAGTCCGGTCATGTCCCATCGTCTACCAAGCCGACCGGGCCCACCAGCGCCTGGCTATCCCGTTTGCGGACGGAGGGGACTGACCGGAAACTGACCGGTTCTAGCGCGGAGCGGCGTCAAGCGGCGCGAGGCGATGAGCGGCATCGGCGGGCGGCGCCGCACGCGGTCACCCGTAAGGCCGGCTGTGCGTGCCACCAGTTCGAGGAACGCCACCGTCCGACCTTCGATCTTGTGGGTGCGGCACAGAATCTGGAGGTCGCCGCCCGTGTCTAGCGAGACCGTGCTGGCTTGCACTGAGCTGGTGGTTTCAACTGGTCGGTGGATCGCGGTAGCACCAGCGACGGGACGGCATCACGGCTGAGCGACAGGAGGGTCGAGAAGTCGCTGTCAGACGAGACTATCGGCCCGGTTCTCAGCAACCGACAGGGCGCTCACACGGTCGTCAGAAGTGCCTCCCAGGCCATGTTCGAGAATGTGCATGGCATCCAGGCCGCCGTCGCGCAAGAGCGCCGCCGACCCGCGGTGACAGGTTCTCGCGGTCAGGAGCTTCATGCGACCAGCAGCGAGCGTTCATGCGGCATCGCACCGGCTGCGAATGCCAAGGCGGCGTAGATGTCATCGTGCGTCAAGGACGGATAGTCGGCGAGCAGGTCATCGACCGTCGATCCCGCCGACAGTTGGCCCAGTACCGCCGAGACGGTGACACGGGTGCCAGGGACAGCTGGGGCTCCCGCCATGATGGCTGGGTCTGCGGTGATACGTCCTGTGGGCATGGCGTCGGGTCTAGGGCTCCTTGGCAATTGAGCCACCGGATGTCGACCATCCGACGCCCGCGCGTCGACATCTCGCACGAGTGAGTTCAATGGCCGTCTGAGGCGGCAGGCAACACCCCGTCGGTGCGACGAGGGAGGTGAGGGTTGGTCTTGGCTGCCACGAGCGGCGCCAGCAGCCCAGCCATGACGATTGTCGTTGCACGGTTCTATTGAGTAGCGCCTCACGATCGCTCCTTGAGGTGGGTCCGCAGGAAATGCTGAACGTGCCCCGTGACGAGTTCGAGGGCGTGCTGCTCATCGCCACTGGCGTCTGCGTACTGGATCAGCAGATGGATGGGCCCGAAGAAGGCCAAGGCGGTCTGTTCGGGGTCGAGGCCGTCCCGAAACTCCCCCGACGTGAACAGTGTCTGAAATAGCTCGGTCTGGAAGGACAGGGGGCGCGCTATGAGGTAGTCGTGGAAGCGTGCCGACACATCGGCGTCGCGATACTGCTTGATCGTCAGGAGGCGCCGCAAGCGGGCAAACTGCGGGTCGCCAACCACAAAGTTGAACATGCCGCGGGCAATCGCCGCTAGGCCGGCTTCGACGATTCCCCGGTAGCCGGCGGCAGCATCCACGCCCCCTGAGGTCAACGCGCCAAACTGGGCCGCCGCCTCGGTCAGCCTCTCATCGGCGCGCTCGACAAGCGCGTCGAAGACGGCTTGCTTCGATGCGAAGTGTGTGTACACCGAGCTCTCTCGTATGCCGACGGAGCGCGCGAGGTCACGGATCGACGTGCCGCAGAATCCATGTCGGGAGAACCTCTCCAGTGCGGCGTCCAGCAGGGCCTCGCGAGTGTTCCGGGGCGCATGCCGCGACGACGAGTCCACGGGGCCGAATTCATCGCCGCCGGCAGCGGCTAACGAACGTTCGTTAATCATCTGGTCATCGTCACGCAAGAGCCGGCACGCGGCCGCCCGTGCCCGAGGACACCCACGCGACTGTGTGGCACCACCACTGGCTTCACCCGCGCGGTACAGGTGTGCCAAACCACCGCCAACAGGGTCTGCGCACCCGTGTTGGCACG
>JAISBQ010000020.1 GCA_031266115.1 Bifidobacteriaceae bacterium | reverse complement strand
CGGTGATGGTGAGATAGCCGTCATCGTCCAACGATCCGATATCGCCGGTACGGAACCAGCCATCTGGCGAGAACGTGGCGACCGTGGCCTCCGGGTTGTTGTGATATCCCCGAAACACGTGGGGTCCCTTGACGAGGATCTCCCCCTCGTCCGACACGGCGACCGACATCGACGGGAGGGGAGGGCCCACCGTCCCGATCTTGTTGATCTGCTCCAGATTGACCGAGGTGGGTGCGGTGGTCTCGGTCAGGCCGTAGCCCTCGTAGATCGTGACCCCAATCCCTCGAAAGAAGTGGCCCAACCGCTCGCCGAGGGGGGCGCCGCCGCATACCGCGAGAGCGAGGTTTCCGCCCAAAGCGGCGATGATCCTGCGGTAGACCAGGACGCGGAACACGGCACGCTGTGCCCGGCGAAGTGTGCTCACCTCCCCGCGGGTATCGAGTTCGCGGGAGGACACGATGGCGACTTTGGCGGCGAGGCGGAACACTTTGAGGGTGAATCCGGAGCCGGCGGTCTGTTCGGCGCCGTTGTACACCTTTTCCAGCACTCGCGGAACCACCAACACGAACGTCGGAGTGAACGCGGCGAGGTCCTCAACGAGGTTGGCGGTCGATGGCACGTAGCCGACCACGGCCCATGAGGCGAGGGCGATGAAATTGATCTGTCGAGCGAAAGTGTGCGCCAACGGTAGAAACTGCAGGAGCCGTGAACCCGGCCCGCAGATGAAGTGCAGCGCCGCCACCGTGTTGACGGCCGGAATGGTGAGGTTGATGTGGGTCAACTCCACCCCCTTTGGCTGGCCCGTGGTGCCCGAGGTGTAGATGATCGTGGCGAGATCGCATCCGGCCAGGGCGTCGCGGCGCCCAGCCAACTCGGCGACAGGAACGGATCGCCCCGCCGCCGCCAGGTCATCGCACGCCCCGTCTTCGATGGTCCACAGGGCCTGAAGGCCGTCGTAGTCGGCCAACGCCTCCAAGACCAGGTCGCGATGCGCGACAGACTCTACGAATACTGCGCGCAGAGCGCAATCCGACGCGATCCATGCCACCTGGTCAGCTGAGGAGGTCTCGTAGATTGGGACCGTGACCGCCCCGATGTGCATGAGGGCCAGATCTATCCGGGTCCACTGCCACGAGGTCCGGGCCAATAGCCCCACCCTGTCGCCGGCGGCGATGCCGGCAGCAACCAGACCGCGAGCGAGTTCTTCGATCTCGATCAGGACCTGACGAGCGGGCAGTGGATGCCACGTGCCGTCATCGCGGCGGACTTCGACCATCGTTGCGTCGGGGTCGCGGTCAACCCGCGCACGCAACAGGCGCGGCACCGTCAGATCGGGATCGGGGGGAACGGCCGGGGGGCACGTAAAGCTCTTCACGGTGGGGCTCCGGGATGACACTTTCGTCGCGTGGTGAGCGGAATCGAGCAGGACGGGGGTGATGGTAGCGGCAATGGTGCCGGTTACGCTTCCGTAGCCACGCCGAGGGTGGACGTGGGGCGTACACTGGTCTGCGCTTCGATGGACGACGGGAAGAAAAGAGATCAGTGGCGTGGCGACGACAAACGACTTGAAGAACGGCCTTGTCCTCAATCTGGACGGAAACCTCTGGCAGGTGGTCGAGTTTCAGCACGTCAAACCCGGCAAGGGTGGGGCGTTTGTTCGCACCAAGCTGAAGAATGTGCTAACGGGCAAGGTGGTTGAGCGCACGTTCAACGCGGGTGTCAAGGTGGACACCGCGACCGTGGACAGGCGCGATATGCAGTACCTGTACCGCGATGGCGAGGACTTCGTCTTCATGGATGGCGACACGTACGAGCAGGTCCTGGTGCCCTCGGCGACGGTGGGCGATGGCGCGAACTTCCTCCTGGAGGGCCAAAGCGCGACGGTCGCCACGCACGATGGCGCTCCCCTGTTCGTGGAGCTTCCCACGGCGGTGGTGTTGGAGATCACCTACACCGAACCCGGTCTTCAAGGGGACCGCTCGACCGGTGGGACGAAGCCGGCGACCCTTGAGACCGGCTACACAGTGCAGGTCCCGCTCTTCGTGGAGCAGAACACCAAGATCAAGGTGGACACCCGAACCGGCGAGTACTTGGGTCGCGTGGGGGCGTGAGGCCGATCGGCGATGACGGCACGCCAGCCGGGTCGGGGAAGCCCTCCGAGGCGGGTCCACGGGGGGCGCCTGCGCGCACGCGCGGGCGGCAGGCGGCCCTCGATGTGCTGTTCGAGGCCGATCAGCGTGGCCTGGACCCGCTGCCGCTCGCCGAGGTGCGGCTCGCAGGCGAAGGCGTGGCGCGAGCCTTCGCGCGGACGTTGGTGGCTGGTGTTGCCGCCCACGGCGAGGAGGTCGACGAGGCTCTGGAAACCTATTCGCTCGGGTGGCCGCTCGCACGCATGCCCGCCGTGGACCGGTCGATCGCCCGTCTCGGCGCGTACGAGATTCTCTTCGGCGACGATGTGCCGGATCCGGTGGTGTTGGGCGAGGCCGCAGACCTGGCAGGCCGTCTGTCGACGGCCAAGTCCGCCACCTTCATCTCTGGCCTGCTTGCCCGGATATCGGCCATGAAGGCCCGCTGAGGCGAACGTCGAGCGGTTCACGCGTGTCAGCGAGCCGATAGACTCCCGTACCGACACACCCCCGTCCTTTAAGAGCCGTCCCGTGAGACGGAGAAGGAGGAATTCGGTGCCCACCACGCGAGGTGGCGACCAGGTGGACGGCCGGGCCGTCCTGACGGGCGAGGACATCGCCCGCGCACTGAGGCGCATCGCACACGAGATCCTGGAACAGAGCCACGGTGCCGATGGGATCGTGCTGCTTGGCATCCCGACGCGAGGTGCCACGTTGGCCCGGCGTCTCGCGGCGATTATCGGCGAAATCGAACCCCAATTCGAACCCGAGCGTTGCTGTGGGCAACTCGACGTCACCCTCTACCGGGACGATCTGCGACGTCTCGCTCCGCGCACCCTCGGGTCGACGGCTCTGCCGCCGGCTGGCATCGACGATGCCGTCGTTGTGCTGGTGGATGACGTGCTGTATTCGGGCCGAACCGTCCGGGCGGCCCTCGACGCCCTCGGCGATTACGGGCGCCCTCGCGCCGTGCGCTTGGCCGTCCTTGTCGACCGCGGCCACCGCGAGCTCCCCATCCGTGCGGATCACGTCGGGAAGAACCTGCCCACCTCGCGAGCCGAACGCGTCACGGTCCGCCTGAGGGACGTGGACGGGGTGGACGACGTGGTGATCGCGCCAGCGTCTCGCGATGGGAGCCGGTCGTGATCCAGCTGCGCCACCTGCTGTCGGCCAGCGACCTGGACCGCGGCACTGCCGTTGAGGTCCTCGACACGGCGGCAACCATGGCCGCTACCCAGGCACGGCAGATCAAGAAGCTTCCGCCTTTACGGGGGCGCACCGTGGTGAACCTGTTTTTTGAGGATTCGACCCGGACGCGCATCTCCTTCGAGACCGCGGCCAAACGGCTGTCGGCCGATGTCATCAACTTCTCTCCGAAGGGCTCGTCGGTCTCGAAGGGCGAGTCTCTCAAGGACACGGTCCTCACCCTCGGAGCGATGGGCACCGACGCGATCGTGGTCCGCCACGCCGCCTCCGGTGCTCCGCACCGGCTCGCTCACTCGGGGTGGACCGACGCCGCCGTGGTCAACGCGGGTGATGGCACCCACGAACACCCCACTCAAGCGCTACTCGACGCCTTCACTATCCGCCGGCACCTCGCCGGTGGTGGCGGCGATCTTGCCGGCTTGACCGTGGCGATCGTGGGGGATGTGTTGCATTCACGAGTGGCTCGCTCCAATGTCTCGCTCCTGACCACCCTCGGCGCCCGCGTCACCCTGGTGGCGCCACCCACGTTGCTGCCCGTGGGTGTGGACACGTGGACGTGCGCCCATTCTTATGACCTGGACCGAACCATCGACGAGTTGCGTCCCGACGCGCTGATGATGTTGCGAGTCCAGCACGAGCGCATGAGCGCGGCGGGCGGAGGGTTTTTTCCGAGTCCCGCCGAATACCAGCGGGAATATGGCCTCGACGCTCCGCGCCTCGCGCGCCTGGGGCGCGAGGCGATCGTGCTGCATCCGGGGCCGATGAACCGCGGATTGGAGATCACCTCGGCGGCCGCGGATGGCCATCGGTCGGTGGTGGTCGAACAGGTCGCGAACGGCGTCGCCGTTCGGATGGCTGTGCTCTACCTCGCCATGACAGGGAAGGAAACACCGTGACCGCGACAGATCGCGTGACCGCAGCGGCAACCGTGATCGCTGGGGCGGCGCTCCCCGATGGGATGCGTGCCGACATCGTCCTTCGAGGGGAGACGATCGCGCAGGTGATGCCCGCCGGCACCGTCGACGCGGACGATGCTTCGCTGGACCACGCCGTGCGAGTGGACGCGAGCGGATGGGTGGCGCTGCCAGGCCTGGTGGACCTGCACACCCACCTGCGTGAGCCTGGAGGGGAGGACGCGGAGACGGTCCGCAGCGGGTCGCGTGCCGCAGCCGCGGGCGGCTTCACGGCCGTCCACGCCATGGCCAACACCTTCCCGGTGCAAGACACGGCCGGGGTGGTCGAGCAGGTGCTGCGCCTCGGCGAGGAGGCCGGGTACGTCGATGTGCGACCCGTGGGTGCGGTCTCGGTGGGCCTGGCGGGGGAGCGGTTGGCTGAACTGGCCGCCATGGCTCGCTCGGCCGCGGCCGTGCGGGTGTTTTCCGACGACGGCAAGGCGGTCGCCGATCCCGTGCTGATGCGCCGGGCGTTGGAATACGTCAAGACGTTCGATGGGGTGGTGGCCCAGCACGCCCAGGAGCCGCGGCTCACCGAGGGATCGCAGATGCACGAGGGCGTGGTCTCGGCCGAACTTGGGCTGACCGGATGGCCGGCTGCGGCCGAGGAATCGATCATCGCCCGCGATGTGCTGCTTGCTGGCCACGTCGGGTCCCGCCTGCATGTGTGTCACGTCTCCACGCGCGGCTCGGTCGAGATCCTCCGGTGGGCCAAGTCCCGCGGAATCGACGTGACGGCCGAGGTCACTCCCCATCACCTGGCGTTGACGGACGAGTCGGTCCGGGGCTACGACCCACGGTTCAAGGTCAACCCGCCCCTGCGGTCCGCCGACGATGTGGAGGCCGTCCGGGCGGCGCTGGCGGATGGCACCATCGACGTGGTCGCCACGGACCATGCGCCCCACCCGCCCGAAGCCAAAGATTGCGAATGGGCGGCGGCGGCGTTCGGGATGACCGGGCTGGAGACCGCGCTCGCGGTGGTCCACGAGCTGATGGTGGTCAGCGGGCGGATGACCTGGGCGGATGTGGCGCGGACCATGTCCACCCGACCGGCCGCCATCGGACGCCTCACCGGCCATGGGTGCCCCATCGCGCCAGGCGAACCGGCCAGCATCACCCTATTCGATCCGGCCGAACGCTGGACGGTCAGGCCGGACGCGTTGGAGACGGCCTCGCCCAACACGCCGTGGGTCGGGCGGGAACTGGTGGGGCGCGTGCAGTGGACGTGGCTGCGGGGCAGGCCGACTGTTGCGGACGGGAAGGTGCGGCGATGAGCGATCCGGCATTGTTGGTCCTGGAAGATGGCACGGTCCACGAGGGGACGGCCTGGGGTGCGCGCGGTCGGACGTTCGGCGAGATCGTCTTCAACACGGGGATGACCGGCTATCAGGAGACGTTGACCGATCCGTCCTATCACCGCCAGATCGTGGTGATGACCGCGCCCCACATCGGCAACACGGGCGTGAACACCGAGGATCCCGAATCCCGCCGTGTGTGGGTGGCCGGGTATGTGGTGCGTGATCCGGCGAGGCGTGCATCGAGTTGGCGGGCCACCGGCTCGGTTGAGGATGAGTTGGTTCGCTTCGCGGTGGTCTCCATCGCCGGCGTGGACACGCGCGCCATCACCCGCCACCTGCGCGAGGCCGGGGCGATGCGGGCGGGCATCTTCTCCGGCGAGGGCTTGGTGGATGGTGTCGGGCGGACGATGGCGATCGCGGACCTTGTCGCCGCGGTGCGCCAATCCGCGCCGATGGTCGGGGCGGATCTGGCGGGTGAGGTCACCGCGCCTGGGCCCTACACGATCGATTCGGCGGGGGAGGTTCGCGCGACCGTCGTGGCGGTGGACCTCGGCATCAAGGCGATGACGCCCCAGCGGCTCGCCGAACGCGGCGCACGGGTCCACGTGGTGCCACGGGAAACCCCGTTTGAGCGGGTGCAAGAGTTGAAGCCAAACGGGGTGTTCTTCTCCAACGGACCGGGCGACCCGGCGGCGGCCACGGTCGAGGTGGACCTCGCTCGCGCTGTCCTCGACGCCGGGATTCCGTTCTTCGGAATCTGCTACGGCAACCAGATCCTCGGACGGGCGCTGGGTTTCGGGACGTACAAGTTGCGTTTCGGGCACCGCGGCCTCAACCAGCCGGTGATGGATATGACGACCGGCACGGTTGAAATCACGTCTCACAACCACGGTTTCGCCCTGGACATCCCGGTGGGTCAGACTGTGATCGCGCCGCACGA
Organism: Bifidobacteriaceae bacterium; assembly: GCA_031266115.1. GTDB lineage: Bacteria > Actinomycetota > Actinomycetes > Actinomycetales > WQXJ01 > JAIRRT01. Next base: position 4,348 of record JAISBQ010000020.1, on the reverse strand, counting down.
TGGCGGTCGGTACGGGCGCGTCGAGGTCTCGCACGTTGACCTCAACGACCAGGTGGTGGAAGGAATCCGTTGCCTGGACATCCCGGCGTTTGCGGTCCAGTACCACCCGGAGGCCGCGGCCGGCCCCCACGACGCGAGCTACCTCTTCGACCGATTCCTTGATGGGTTGGGTGAGCGCTGAGTCGTCGGGATGCGCCCCTGCGATTCTGGAGATGTTGGCATGTCACGGCCCGAGAAGAGCGGCCGGAACCACGGCGACACCGTCGGAGCGGCGGTAGGCGTGAGGGCCAGTGGTCACGATGAGGGTGTCCGCGACGATATCGGGCATGAGTTGGCGGAGCCAGAGCAGGTGCCTGACGTCGCGCGCTTGCACTGTCGGCGCGAGTTTGACTTCGATGGCCACGACCTTGCGCCGGTGCTCAACGATGAGATCGATCTCGTGGCGGCCTTCGCGTTGGCGCATGTGGCTAACACGTCCAGCGATGCTCTGCGCGTAGACCAACACCGATTGTGTGACCAGGTGCTCGAACAACGCGCCCAGCATCGACCCTTGCCCGATTGTGGGGCGGGGGGTGTCCGTGCCTGTCAGCACCGCTTCGCGCTCCAGCCCAAGGAGTCGAACGGCCAGGGCAGGATCCGCCAGGAAGTGTTTGGGGGCCCGTGTCAGTCGTTTGAGCGGGTGAAATACCGGGATCCACGGCTCGATCGGATCCAGAAGAAAGGCCCGCGCGAGCACGTCGCGGTAGACCAGCGTAGTGTCTCGCGCCGGCTTCGCGTCGACGCCGGCGGTGGCAGCATCAAGGATTGTGGTGTAGGAAGCTGTGGTCGCTGTGGCGGCCGCATAGGCTCGTAGCCAGGCGATAAGGGTTTGTGGACGGCGCACGGCAATGCCTTGTTCGGCGAATTCACGCTGCACGCCGCCTTCGAGATATCCATCAAGTTGCTCATTGCGCAACGCGGGGGGAAGCGGGCGTACGCCGGGCAGGCCGGAGGCGAAGATCTCCTCCACGTAGTCTGAGAGCGTCACTGTGCTTGTTCCGGAGATGCTCGTATGGCTGCCCTCAGTCAAGGTCGCCAGGCTCACGGTGGGCCGGGCCACGCCGCGTTCTACCAGCGACATCGGTCGCAGCCGTCGCACCACAATGCGTCCGGCCCCAGAATGGATCTTTGTGCCTGCTGGCGGTGCGGAGCCGGTCAGGAGAAACGACCCAGGTGGCGCCCCGGCGTCGACAGCCCTGCGGACCCGATCCCAGCTCTCCGGAAATCGCTGCCACTCGTCAAGCAGTAGTGTTCCGTCCGGCAAGAGATCGAACGGACTCGAGGCGAAGGCCTCCCGTTCTTGGTCCACATCAAGCCGCACCACGCGGTCCGCTCGGCGGCGTGCCGTGACCGTCTTGCCTACACCCTTTGCCCCGTCCAGTGCCACGGCCGGCAATCCGTTCAGCAACTCGTCAAGCTCGCCGTCGATGAGCCGTGGGATGTATGTAGCCCGCTGTGTCCTCATGAGTCCACTCTACTTGCCCTTTCACGCTCTACTCGACGAATGGCACACTCCGTACACGACCAATCGCACGCCTCCTACTCGACGGGACGCACATCTCGCCGAGGTGCATCGAGGCGCGCTCCAGTCGCTGGGCGCGCCGTCAAGGGTGAGGTGTCGTCGTGGCCGGTACGGGCGCGTGGAGGTGTCGCACGTGGATCTCAACGACCAGGTGGTGGAGGGAATCCGTTGCCTGGACATCGCGGCATTCGCGGTCCAATACCATCCGGAGGCCGCGGCCGGCCCCCACGACGCGAGCTACCTCGTCGACCGATTCCTCGACCGGTTGGGTGAGCGCTGATTCCAGCGCTTGAGAAACCTATGCCCACGTCATGGATGCCCAGTCGAGTGCAGTGGCGGCGACCCTCAACGGGTGCGGTAGATGTCGGCGCGGTGGTCGATGTGGATGAGGACCACGAGGAGCCGCCCGTCGTGGACCTCGTAGATGATCCTGTAAGGGCCGCGTCGGGCGCTCCATAGTCCCTCAAGCTCGCGGCGCAGTGGCTTGCCGACGCGCCGTGGGTTCCGCGCGAGATCGCCGTAGGCGAACTCAATGACCGCCGAGACGATCCGGGGTGGCACATCCCGCAGGTCCCGGCGGGCGGTTCCGGCGAATTCCACCCGGAGCGGCGCTGCTGGTGTGTCGCTCACCGGCCGGGCCGCTCAGGTTGTCCGAACTCCGCGCGGATCTGTTCTTGGCTCCAGGTGGTACCAGCAGCAAGTTCTTCCCTGGCCTGTGCGATGTCCTCGAGGATTCCCGGCCGGGACAGCCAGAACAGGGTCTCCTGGAGCGATTCCCATTCCTCGGCGCCCACCAGGACCGCCGCAGGGGCACCGTTCTTGGTGATCGTCACTTGTTCGCGGGTCAGGGCGACGGCGTCGACAAACTCGCCCAGCCTGTCCTTGACCTTGGAGATCGACAGCGTTTGCATGGAGTCCACCATAGGCCGAAATTGTGGCCTCGTACAGGCTTGAATCGCGTCCTGTTACCGGGAGGTACGGTGAGGGGATGCTCGGCCGCCGTGACCTTCTCCGATTGAGACTGCGCTCCTTGCTGCTGGCAGGATGGGGGGACGCGTGCCGCGCCGGTCCTGAGACCTCGGGTGAGCCGCATGACCGCGCTGCCGGCATCGTCCGGCATCTCCTTGCCGTGCAAGCTCAAGATTTCCCGGCGTCGAAGTGGGCGTTGGGGGTGCGTTCCGGCGCGAGGCTCGCCGATGCTGAACGGGCCTACATGAGTGGACACGTGGTCCGGTCGTGGCCCATGCGAGGAACGTTGCACGCGGTGGCCGCCGATGACGCGGGTTGGCTCCAGCGGCTCACCTCGGCCAAGGTGCTGGGCGTCAGCGCGGAGCGGCGCCGGGAGTCTCTCGGCATTGACGCCGGTCACATCGAGAAGGTGCGCGAATGTGTGATCGGTGCGTTGACCGGCGGACGGGCACTGAGCCGGGACGCGCTCCTGGGTGAGGTCGCCGACCGCGGCATCGAGGTGCCCGGCCGGTGGAAGTACCACCTCATCTGGTTCTTGGCGCAGACGGGCACGCTGGTGTTCGGACCGGTGGCCGATGGCGAGCCGCTGCTGGTCCTCGCCGATGAGTGGATCGCCCATCCCCGGACCCTCGACCGCGAAGAGGCGCTCGCGGAGTTGGCTGCGAGATACATGGCATCCCACGGACCGGCGACCGTGGACGATCTCGCCTGGTGGTCTGGCCTGGGGAAACGCGAGATCGCACACGGCTTGATGTTGGCAGGCGGCCGGGTGGTTCGTATCGACGCGGACGGTGGGACCGCTTACTGGATGTCACCTGAGGTGGCCGATGACGCGGGGGAGGGTCCGGCATCGGCGGCGGTGGCGTTGTTGCCCGCCTTCGATGAACACCTGCTTGGCTATCGCGACCGATCACTCGTGCTCAACCCCGCCCATGCCGCGGCGATCTGCCCCGGAGGCAACGGCATCTTCAGACCGGTTGTGGCTGTGGGCGGCGTGTGCGGGGGAACCTGGCGCGCTGCGTCGCGCGGCGCGCTCAAGAAGTTGGCCGCTGACGCGCCGGTGCCCGTGACGGTGACGTGGTTCGACGAGCCGGCCCGGCGCTCGGCCGACCCGGCGTCGTTGCGCGCCGCGGCCGACCGCTACGCCCGGTACCTGGGGCGCAAGAGGGCACAGGTGACTGCAGAGGTTGCGTGAGCGGGCAGGGTGCCGCTGGCTAGGCGGCCCTACCGTGCGGACCATAGCGCCTCAATCGGCATGGCGTAGATGCGGTCATCCGGGTTGGCACAGCGCGGCCCGGTGTGGAGGACCACCCCTGCGGTGAACGCCGGACCTGCCTTTTCGCGCAAGGTCCGCAGGCCAGCGAAGTCGGCGTCCCTGAGGCGCTGGGCGGCTTTGATCTCGAAAGCGAGTATGGCGCCGTCGAAGCGTTCAACCACGAAGTCCACTTCAGCACCGTCGTAGGTACGCCAGTAGCCGACGGACGCGACGGAGTCTAGCCACGAGGCCTCCTTGAGCAGTTCACTCACGACGAAGGACTCCAGGACCTGCCCAAACGCGGTCAGAGCTTGAGCCGTCGGCGCGGCCAGCTTTGCTTCGGTGAGGCGAAGTAGGTGCGCCGCGAGTCCGGAGTCGAGGATGTGGACCTTGGGTTTGCGGAACGTTCGCGCTGTGGGAACCGGCGCCCAGGGCGCCACCTCGTGGACCACGAACGCGGCTTCCAGGAGGGAGACATAGGTGGCCGCGGTCCTCTCGACGATGCCGGCGGCATCGGCCACCGCTGTGACATTGAGCACCTGACCCGTCCGCGCTGCCAGCAG
>JAISBQ010000097.1 GCA_031266115.1 Bifidobacteriaceae bacterium | reverse complement strand
TGGTGGCATGGAATGGCGGATAGACCGGGGGTTGGATGAGCACGCCATCGCCCGGCTCGGTGAGGACCTCGATCGCTAGGTGTAGCCCGTGGATCACCCCTCGGGAGATCACGGAGGTCCGCGGATCGACGTTCCACCCATGGCGGCGCTCGAACCACCCGCCCAGCGCCTCGAAGTACGCGTCCGTGGGGATCGAATACCCGAATGCGCCACCGCTTGATCGACGTGCCAGCGCCTCGCGCACCGCGTCTGGCGGGCTGAACGCCATGTCGGCCACCCACAGCGGCGTCGCATCCGGTGGCATCCCGTGGAGTTCGTGGGCGAGGGCGAGCGCCCCCGCCCCCTCACGGTCCATAGCGTGATCAAACCGCGACCCATGCATGATGGCGTTCCCCACCTCTCCGTCCAGGCCCCACGCCGACGGGGGCGCTTGGCATCCGCCGTCATCTTCCATCCTCGCGCTGGTGGGAGGCAATCCCAACGCAGAACGCCGATGGTGGGGCCCTGGTCGGTTGGTGCACTGACTGGTTGATATGTACGAGTGAGACTGGCCATGTATGGATCGTACAGACGTATGTTGCAGGTGTCAACATGATGGTTGTTCGCACGGGGCGACCTGTGATGGTCAGGCGGGTTGGCTGAGAGGTCATGCAGGGAGGTAGATGCTGGAAAGTGTGCGGTAGGCGGGGGGGGGGGCGTCCCTACTCGGCCGGGCACGCTGGCCGCCGTCAGATGACACCGCGCCGCCAACAGCACAGTCATGAGATGTGTACAAAGTTGCGAGAAACGTACGCACGTACTATCATGAGTGCATGACCACTGCCAGCCCGGATCCTGAGGGCACCAACGCGCGCCGCGCCGCCGGTGAGGTTGATCGTGTGGATGCTGGCGCGACAGATGCGGCGGATAGTGTCGGACGAGCGCCTGAGGTGACACCGGGCAGTGAGTTGGGCGTGAACCCGAGTACTGATGTCGGCGTGGGCCCGAGTACTGATGTGACTGCCGAGGTGCCCAGCAAGACGGACACCAGCCTGGGCGAGGGGCCGATGGATCAGCCGGTGAGTGATGCCGAGGTGGCACGGCGTGGTCGCCTGGCCGCGCGGGAGGCGGAGAGGGAGTTGGCGCGTGAGCTGGAAGACACGCCGCCGGGGCCGGTGTTGGCGGCGCGAGTGGTGGAGCTGGTGTCCGAGGGCGGATGTTCCCAGGACACCATGGTGGAGATGATCGCCGCGCTGGGTCGGTGCGTTGCCAACCTCGAGGGTCTGCGAGCGGCGTTGGTGTGGAGCACGGTTGAGCCCCATGATGGGGACACCCTTGAGATTCGGTCGGCGATTGAGGAGATCGCGGTGCGGATCGGACACACCTATGGCACGGTCGGTCGGATGTTGGACCTCGGGATGGGTATGGCCGCCTCACCCGACCTAGGCGCGGCCGTCAGGGACGGGCGCCTCGGGTCTGCCAAGGCGACACAGATTCTGCGGGACACCGAGCATCTCGACCCCGACAGGCGCGACCACGTCATCGGTGAGGTCATCTCCCGCGACCCCGAGACGCGGAACCTGCCGGACTTGCGTCGCTTCACCCGGACGCTGGCCGAGTGCATCGATCCGTTGGATGCGGCCGCCCGGCATGCCCGAGCCAGAGCAAACCGGTGCGTGTGGATCGACAAAGCCCGCCACGGGATGGCGTTCCTGCACGCCTATCTGCCAGCGATCGACGCTTACCAGGTGTACGCCACGTTGACCACCATGGCCCTCGCTCAGGACCCAGATCTCGCCGATGATCTGTCTCCAGGTCCCATGGATGGCCCTCATGACAGTCCGCCTGGGTCGCAACCAGACCATCAGGTGGGGGATGGCTTGCCCCTGAGGTCGGCGGCAGTGGTCAGGGACCCCGCTGAACCTCCCGACTCCGCTGAGCCTGTACACCATGATGGGTGGCCGTCCGATGGCGATGAGCCGGTTGATCTGGACGTGGTTCCGCCTGAGGTTGATCGAGAAGAGGACAAGGTGGATGTCCCATGGTTGGACGACACCTTCGACGGGGACACCGCCGGGACCCATGCGGTCGAGGTGACTCGAACGTTGGGGAACCGGCGTGCTGACGCGTTGAGGGATCTGTTCAAACCCTCTGGGCCGTTCGCAACCGGCCGACCATTTGATGCGGTCCGTCCACGCCTGGTCGTCGTCGCTCGCGCTGAGGCTTTGTTGGGATCGGATCAATTCCCCGGCGAACTCATCGGATACGGGACCCTTCCAGCCCACGCCTTACGCCAGATCGCCGGTGATGCCACATGGCAGGCGATCTACGCCGACCCCCACACGGGACGAATGGTCGCCGCGGGAACACGGCTTCTCTCGCCAGGCTTGACCACTCCGGCCGACCCGCCTCACCTCGATACTCCCAGTCCACTGTGCATCGACCCGCCCGATGGTCCCCGTGTCGTGAGCACACATGGTGGCGGTACGCCAATCGACCACACTGCCCATCTCCGTGGCGCCGGTACGCCATTACCAGACTCATCACGATCGTCCCCGCCCGATCCGCCACCGTTGCTCCAGTCCGATCTGACGCGTCTGTCGCTACCGGACCCACCGCGTCCGTCCCCGCCCGATCCGTCAAGTTTGACCCCACCTGATCCACCGCGTCCGATTCCACTCGATCTGCCACGGCTGTTCCCGCCCGAGGCGTGGCCCGCGGAGACCATGGCCTGTCATTCATATCGCCCTTCATCCCACATCCAGACGACCATCACACTGCGGGACCAGAGCTGCCGCTTCCCCGGATGCCAGAGAGCGGCATGGGCCTGTGATCTGGATCACATCCAGAGCTTTGACCCTGGTCAACCTGCTATTGACCAGACCGTTGCTTCGAATCTTCAACCCCTGTGCCGTGTCCACCACCGGTTGAAGACTCTCGCCGGATGGGACTGGACCCGCAACACCTACACCGGGGTTCTCACCATCACCTCGCCCGCTGGCCGCATCTACCGTCTGTTAGCCGTCGCTTGGTTTGGCGATGTTGGCGTCGTTGAAGGTGTGGATGTGGGCATGAGGATGGGGCCTCCCGGAGGGGGCCCCATCTTCATGGTGCGGGGTTGGCCGTCATGGTGACGGCTTGGTTGGATGGCTATTCGGTGGTCTCCATGACTGCGGCGGTCGCGCATTGTTTGTCGATGATCGCTTTGCCTGCCGCGTAGGCGGCGACCATCGCTGAGGTGGCGAGGTTGTTCACTGCTCTGGGATACCCGCGGGATGCCTGCCAGATTTCGGCTAGGGCGTCGTCCGCGAACAACAGTTCCTTCCTGCCCGCCCACGCCAGGTGTGTTTTGACGTAGGTGGCTGTTTCGGCTGGGTCCATGCCCCCCATCTGGTACCGGATCCCGATCCTTTGGTCCAGGGCAGCCAGGACCGCGAGTTTCAACCTGCGCCGCAGGGTTGGTTGCCCGACCAGGATCAGCGCGAACGTTGACTCGGAGTCCATGTCGCAGTTTGTCAGCATCCGCAACGACTCCAGCTCCGTGTTCGACAGCAGGTGGGCCTCGTCTATCACCACGACCGGGAGACGGCCCCGTTCGTCGAGTTCCCCTGCGAGGAGCCTGGCGGTCTGGGTTGCGAGCATCCCCGTGTAGAACTGCGGTGACCCGCCGAGCGCTGTCGTGATCTGGGAGTGGACGCCCCGCAGTGTGATGGTCGGGTCCGGGACGTAGACGGGCAGGTGCCGGGACGGCTCCAAGGAGGCCAGCGCGGCCCTGACCGCGACGGTCTTCCCGGACCCGACCTCGCCGGTGACGACTGCGGCCTGGCGTTGCGTGACCGCCCACGACACGCGCGCGACCGCTTCTTGGAACGATCGGTGCCGGGACAACGACCCCACCGGCAGGCTCTTACCGAACGGCATCCGGGTGAGCCCCCAATGGGCTTGTAGTCTGTCGACGCTCACAGCAGTGCCCCCTGTGTCCACGGGGCGTCCCTGCCGTCCGGGTTGGCGTTGTCGGCTTCGGCGGGGCCCTGGGTGGCGGCCTCGTCACACAGTGCGCGCCACGCGATCCCCGAACGGGCGATCTCCTCGCGCCGGTCCTCCTCTAACAGGCGCAGGTAGTCGATGCCGGTGGCTGCCCCGCCGGTCGGGCCCTCGCGCTCGTCGCGGGCTGCGGCCTGGGCCTTTTTGTGGACGTGCCGGCCGATCACGGCGGGGGTCCCCGTCCCGGCCGGGGCGCCGTCCAGGAGGACTTGGACCGGGCTGCCCATCTCGTAAGGGTCGTACACGACCTCGACTTTCCGGCCGACGAGGCACGTGTCGACCTCGTAGGAGTTCCCGAAAAGGGCGACCGTCGCGTCGGTGCGGACCTTCCTGACCTCGGACCATTTGAAGGCCTCCGCGATCTGCTCCAACGTGGCGCGCCGCGCCTCGGCGCGCGTCCACCCGGCCTTCCACCGGTCGGCCGGGGCCTGCCCGGTCGTGTCGTTCGGCGTCTTGTGGTAGACCTGGGCGACCCACGCGTCGAACAACGCGTTCAGCTCTTCCAACGAGCCGACACGGGAGCCGCCCACCGTCCCGTCCGCGTCGCTGCCGCTGGCGGGCGCGACCTCGACGAGGAACTGGCCGGTCACCGTGTTGAAGAACCGTTCGATCTTGCCGCGGCCCTGGGGGCGGGCCGGCGCGGAGTGTGTCAACCTGACCCCGAGCCGCGCGCACGCCCGTTCCAACGCCTGGTCCTTCATGGCGGCGCCGTTGTCCAGGTACAAGACGCCGGGCACGCCGTGGGCGGCCAACGCGGGCCGCAACGCGATCGCCAGCCTGGCGTGGTCCTCCGAATACGCCCACCTCGCGCCGACCACATACCGGGAGTGGTCATCGAGGAACGCGAACAGGTACGCCTTGCGGCCCTGGATCTTCGGGCCGTGCAACGCGTCACCGGTCCACCGGTCGTTCGGGAAGTCCGCCTCGAACCGGCCGTGCGCGTTGGGCGGGGGCGCCGTCGTCAGGCCCAGGCGCCGGAAATGCCGCAGCAGGGTCGACTCGGAGGGAGCGTCCCCGCAGGCCCTGACCATCACCCGACGGACCTGCGCCGCGGTCCGGTCGGGCCGTTCGGTCTTCAACGCGGCCGCCGTGTCCAACACTTCTTGCGGGGTGCGGGGCGCGCACTGGCGCCCGGACGGACGCAACGCCATCAGCCCGCCGACCCGCCACGCCCGCACCCACCTGTCCGCTGTCTCCCTCGACACGGTCCTGACCCCGCCGCCGGGCGCGGGGTGCGCCTGGGCGGCGATCCGCCGCACCACCTGGCCCCGCTGCTTCGCGGTCAAGTCCGGGTCTATCGCGTCACGGATCACTCCCCACCGCCACATCGCCGTCCGGTCGGCCCTCGCGGACCTCGAAACCGTCTCTGTCATGCTGTCGTCCCCTCCCTGGGACCGTAGGAGACACCCCAAAGCCCATCCGAGGGCCCCACCGAGGCGCCGGCCCGGTATCACGGGCCCGCCGCTGAGCCTGCCTGGGCGAGCCAAGCGGGCATAAGGGCCAGTTCGTGTTGAGCGTCCCGGGCCCACCACGACACCTGCAACAGCCGACACCGGCACGCCGCCGCGCCCACCGAATACCACGCTGGCGGCTTCTGTCGCCAACGCGCCCCGACCGCAGCCGCCAACGCGGACAACGCGGCGACCAGATCCGCCAGCGGGACGCCCGCAGGCTTCGGGTGCACGGCCGCCGGGTCCGGGGCAATCTCCGCAGCCACGGCCCGCAACACGTCAACGCCGGCCCCAGCCGCGGACCGCAACCAACCACGGACCGTCGAGGCCGGCCGACCCAACATGACAGCAATCTTCCGGTGCCCGTCCCCGTCCGCCTTCATTTCGACAGCCCGCCCGATCACCACCCCGCCATCCGCGCGGCGAGAGAAGAACCCTCCGGGGAGCAGCACCTGCGTCCTCCCGCACGCATCGCACCGGACCCGGCGGGGCGCGAACCTGGCCTGAGCCTGGCCACGCCCAGCGAGCCCGGTCTCCACAACGCGTTCTCGTGCGTGCCCATGTCCCCGCAGCACACCCCCGCAACCGCCCTGCGGACATCTGAGCCAGCCCCCCACCAGTTGCCGTTCGACAAGGGCCAGGTCGGCGGATACCGTCATCAACGGCGCGTCTCCTAACGCGCAAGGACCCGTCGGCGGCTGTAGTAAGCACTTCGCCGACGGGTCCGACTGGTCTCACATGGTCGTCACAATCCTGACGCCCCACCCCACCCCCACACCAGCCCCCACAACGTCAACCACCAAGACCCCAAAAACCCCAAAATAAGTGACGCCCAACAACCGTCTCGCCCCGCCCATGCCCACAACTCCAGCCCCATGGGAACCGCCAACTTGGTAGCGTTCCGGAGCATTCCAGGGAACAGGCGCCAGTTTCAGCGCTTCGGGAAGCCGGGGAGACAACGTCCCCGAGCGTCCCAGTGAAACAGGTACCTCTGCGAAATGCCCGCGAAGTGGTCGGGGTTGGTGACGTCGCGACCGCGGACGACGCTACGCGCCGACGGGGCCCGGAGCCGCGGGTGGTACGACGGTGTGGCAGGTGGGGGACGCGACAGGCCAGCCAGGACAGCGCGTCAACGGGGACCGCGGCGGGTTGGATGCCCCAAGACTCGCGTAGTGTCGACACGCGCCCCGAGACGCGATACTCGTCCGGGACCGAGGAGGTTGGACCATGACAGTCGCGACGTCGCGGGTGACCGGGATTGTTGTCGCCGGCGCGGCGTTGATGTGGGCGGTGGCAGGTTGTGTGGACGCCGGCGGACCCGCCGGCGAACCCGCCGCAGGTTCGTCGGCGTCGCCCCGGCCTACGGTGGCAGCCGGCGATCTCTATGGGGCGAGCGATCCGTCGTCACAGGCGCTGGAGTCTCCACTCCCTTCCGCGCCGAGCCCTGCGAAGCCTGAGGATTCCGAACCTCCGGCAGTGACTGGGCCACCCCCTGAACCGACATCAGGACCCGATACCGGCATCCCATACGGCGCAGACGGAGAACTGGTGCGGGGGGCCGACGAGATATTTTCACTCACCGACGCCGAACAGCACGTTGTCGATCAGGCGCACGCGCTGCTGGTGAGCGATTGCCTGAAGGCTGAAGGATTCACGGACGTGATCCGGATGCCGACGATGCCGACCCCTGGATCCGGCGTAGCCGAATGGGACGAGACGATGGGACTGATCCGCGCCGAATCGGCGCGCTATGGCTACCTCGGGGATCCGCAGATCACATATTCGGGGTCGGACGGCTGGGGCATTTCGCAGGATGTGCCTGTTGACGAGCGGAAGAAGGTCCTCGACGCCATGATGGAGTGTCAGCGCTCCACCGCATCGGACCTCGGGCTGCCAGCGGAAGGGGATCTGCCGTGGGACATCAAACACGCCGCTCAAGCCGAGGCCTCCGCCGACCCCACGTTCATCGAAGCCGTCGAGGGCTGGTCCCAATGCATGGCCAGCGAAGGCTATATCTACGCCCGGCCCACAGAGCCGTGGACCGCCGCCCCGTGGAGCTACCCCGATTGCCAGGACGGGGACACCCGGCCCGAGTGTGCGGGTGACGCCGAGGCGACCCGTCCGGCATTGTCGGCCCTGGAGATCGCGACCGCCGAGGCCGACCTGGCCTGCAAGGCGGAGGTCTCGATGGTGCCGGTCTTCCGAGCAGCCATGTGGACATCACAACAAGCCCAGATCGACGCGAACCGTCCCACTCTGGACCAGCGCCTTGACACCGAAAAGGCGCGGCTGCACCGCGCCCAAGAGCTTCTGCGTGTCCGAGGGGGGACTTGAACCCCCATGCCCAAATCAGGGCACTAGCACCTCAAGCTAGCGCGTCTGCCAATTCCGCCACTCGGACTCGTGGGACCCAGCCTCCGGGCCGCAACACGGTGGATAAAGATAGCACGGCGTGCCCTCGCCGGACCCGCCTGGCGACGGAGCACACTGGTCGGTGTGAACAGCGACGATGCCGGCGCCTCGGCCGACGCGGGCAGGCTCACGGCCCGCGAGACCGCGCCAAGCGGTGACGGCGTTCCCCGGTGGTTGCGTGTGCCTGCCGGGTATGCCTGGCGCCTACTGATCCTCGCCGCAGCCGTGGTGGTGGTCGCGAAGGCCGTCCAAGGGCTCGAGCTGGTGGCCGTGGCGCTGTTCTTGGCCCTGGTGATCTCGGCGATCCTGCGGCCCCTGGTCGGCGTGCTGGACAGGGTGATGCCCCGACCGCTCGCCGCGGCCTTGGGGTTCATCGCCGGAATCGGCGTTCTCGGCGGACTAGGCACCTTCGTCGGGATGTCGGTGGCTGGCCAGGCACGCGTGCTATCCGCGGAGTTCATCGACGGCATCGACGAGTTGAATGCCATGCTTGCGCGCGCCCCATCACCGATCTCGGACCTCGACCTGACCAAGGCCGGGCAATCGCTCGCCACATGGCTCGAACACAACCAGCAGACCATCATCACAGAGGCGGTGGCCCGCGCCGGTGAGGTCGCCGAGGTCGTCACCGCGCTCATCCTCGCGATCTTTTGCGCCGTGTTCTTCGTCACGTCGGGTGGCGCGATGTGGCGATGGTTCCTCGCCCAGCTTTCCCCTGGTGCCCGCCGCCGATGGCGGATAGCCGGGGAATCCGCCTGGCACACCTTCTCTGGGTATACCAGGGGAATCGTCATCGTCGCCGCCACTAATGGCCTGTTCGCGGGGCTAGGGCTGGCGATTCTTGGTGTACCCCTCGCCGCACCCATTGGAGTTCTTGTTTTCCTCGGAACATTTGTGCCTCTGATCGGTGCAGCGGTGGCGATGATCGTGGCGGTGGTGGTCGCCTTGGCCGCTAAGGGCGTGGTCATCGCCCTGGTCGTCATCGCGATGATCGCTGTGATCGGCCAAATCGAAGGGCACCTCCTCCAGCCGATGATCATGGCCCGTCAGGTATCCCTGCACCCGGTGGTCGTCGCCGTCGTTGTGGTGGCGGGAACCTTGCTATCCGGGATTCTCGGCGCGGTAGCTGCCGTCCCCATCGTGTCGGTGATGTGGGCGGTCTTCTCCCACCTACGACAGGACGCGAGAGCGACGGCTGCACCCGGCTAGTGTCGCTGGACATGCACGAGAGTGCGGCTGTGTGCGAAGACAGATGCTTGCCCGTACCCGGCTAGTGTCGCTGGGTGCGGGCAAAGGCGCGCTGGTGAAGCGCCGGGGCCAGAGTCTCGTCATGAGCGTCGCCGCAACCGCGCGAAGACGTGGCCGATCGGTTCGGCGATGACCAGCGACGCCGCCCGGTCCTGGGGTGTGGGAGACGTGTTGATGACCACCAGGTCTCGGCCATGGAAGTAGCCGAGGAGCCCGGCCGCGGGGTAGACCGCCAACGATGTTCCGCCCACGACCAGCAGGTCCGCCTCGCTGATCGCCTGGATCGCCCGGCGGACCACATCATCGTCCAGGGGTTCGCCATACAGCACCACATCCGGTTTGACGATCCCGCCGCACTCGCACAGCGGAATATCCCGTGCGTTGACCACCGTGTCGAGCCCGAACGTAGCCCCACACCCCATGCACGTGTTGCGGTGAACCGATCCGTGCAATTCGACAACGTTGAGGCTGCCAGCCATCTGATGAAGGCCGTCGATGTTTTGTGTCACCACCGCGGCGAGGTGCCCTTCGGCCTCCAGGTCCGCGAGCGCCACGTGTGCCGGGTTGGGGCGCGCCGCGGGATGCAAAAGCTTGGCTCGATAGAACTCGAAGAATTCCTTCGGATGGGCATCGAAGAAATCGCGCGCCACGATCTGCTCCGGGGGGTACGGGTACGCCTCGTTGAAGATCCCGCGCTCGGACCGAAAATCCGGAATGCCACTTTCCGTGGAGGTGCCCGCGCCACCAAAGAATACGGCTTTCCGGCTCGCCTCCACGAGGTCGCGCAGGGTGTGGACGATGGCGTCCTCCGCCGAAACTTGCCCCGCTGAGGCTCCTCCTGCTGGGGTTCCGGCCACTAAGGCTCCTCTCGCTTGATCTCCCTTCGCCGGCCCCGCTTTTCCTGTGCGCGGCGCCACGTCTCCTCTCACCCCCGAGGATTGACCGTGGATGTTGTCATCGTAGCGGCGTGCGTAGCTGGGCTATCGGCGGCCCCGGAGCCTGTCGATGGCCCGGCGGTCAGCCTTGGTGGGCCGCCCCGTGCCGCGGTCGCGGATCCCCGTTCCGAACCCGCCCACCCGGCCGGTGTCGGTGGCCGGCGTGGGTGGCGGTGGCGAATGATCCTCGTAGGCGGCCGCAGCAACGGGTGCGCCCACTCTCTTGACCAGCAGTTCTCGGACCACGACGACCCGCGGCCTGGTGCCGCCTCGGACCGTGACTTCGTCGCCGACACCAACTCCGGTGGCAGGCTTGGCTCGTTCCCCACGCACCTGTACGTGGCCCGCCTCGCAGGCGCTATGGGCCTGTGACCTGGTCTTGAACAAGCGAATCGCCCAGAGCCACGCGTCGACGCGGACCTTGTGGTGGGGACCTGCTGCCTCGTCGTTCACGGACCCATTCAACACCGCAGTCCGGGTGTCCCCTAGGCTGGGCGCGTTCTGGCTTTTCGCACATCGCCCCCGGTATCGAGAGGAGCACCTGACCCATGTCCATGGGATTCATCGGCGCGGGCACCATGACCGGCGCCATCGTTCGCGGCATCATCGCGTCGGGATACGCGAAGGCGGGGGAGATCGTTGCCTACGATCCGAGCGTGACCGTCCTCGACGCGCTGGCGGCTGAGACCGGCATCGTTCCCCTCGCGGGCAATCCTGAGGTCATCGCCCAAGCCTCCACGGTTGTCCTTGCCGTGAAGCCGCAGGTCATTCCGCGGGTGATGGAGGAAACCGCCGCGCAGCTGGTCGCCAGCCGTCCCCTCGTGGTCTCCATTGCGGCGGGCACGCCAATCGCGGCGCTAGAACGGTGGCTCAGCCCGGCTGTTCCCATTGTTCGCGTGATGCCCAATGTCAACGTCCAGGTCCGCCAGGGCATGGCCGCGGTGACCGGCAATGGTGCGGCGTCGCGGGAGCATATTGCCTCGGTTCTCGCGATGTTCGACTCCGTGGGGGCCGCCATCGAACTCGACGAGTCCTTGGTGCGCCCGTTCATGGCGATCGCGGGTTCCTCCCCGGCGTGGACCTTCCTCTACATCGATGCGTTGGCGCGCGGCGCCGTTGCCGCTGGGATGCCGAAGGCCCTGGCGCTCACCGTGGCGGCGAAAGCGGTGGGCGGCTCGGCCGCGCTCGTGGCCGAAAGCCAAGCCCACCCGTGGGAGTTGATCGACCAGGTGTCATCGCCGGCCGGGACCACCATCGCCGGCCTGTCGGTGCTGGAGGATCGTGGCTTGCCCTCGGCGGTCACCCAGGCCGTGGCTGCGACCATCCGACGCGATGAGGTCATCGCCGACGACGGGACGGCATCGTGAGCGCGCCGGGTGATCCGTCACCTTATCCCCCGCCCTACCCCCCGCCTTACCCGCCCGCGTACGGGCGGCCCCTGAAGTCAAAGACGGCGGCCGGGCTGCTGAGCATCTTCCTCGGATGCTTCGGGGCTGGGAACTTCTACCTCGGGCACGTGGGCAAGGGCGTTGCGCAGGTGGTGGCGACCATT
>JAISBQ010000044.1 GCA_031266115.1 Bifidobacteriaceae bacterium | reverse complement strand
GGGGCGCCTCGCCGCCCGCACCAGCGCCAGAATCCCCACGATCGCGGTCGGCGAGGCCAACGCCCCAGACAACACCAGATCAGCCGCCTCGTCCATCGCGAGCCACGCCGGCACCAGATCGACCTCCTCGTCCTGGCGGGCGAAGATCGCACCTCCCGCCACGGGGGTCAAGTCCCTGGCCAGGAACATCGCGATCTGCTCGTCGCAACCGCCAGGCGTCGTGTAGAACCGCACCAACCGACGCCAATCCTCGGCTACCAGGTCGGCTTCCTCGGCCAATTCGCGCTTCGCAGCCGCCAGCGGGTCCTCCCCCGCCACGTCCAACAGGCCGGCGGGCGGTTCCCACAGCTCAGCCCTCACGGGATGGCGGTATTGGCGTTGCAGGAGGATCCGGCCGGCATCGTCCATCGCCATGACGCCGACGGCGCCGGGATGGTCCGTGAACTCCCGCACCACGGTGCCCGCCGGCCCGAGGTCCACGGTCTCGGCGACGAAGTCCTGGACCCGGCCGCGCGCCACCACCCGGCGCGCCAGGACGGGACGCTCAGCGGGCTGGTCGTGGACCGCCGGAACACTCACGCGGGATCGGCCTCGCCCCGCTCGGACGCTACGGCCGCCGCATGGGCCCCGCCGGAACGCACGGGTTCCACCTCCAACAGCCTGCCCGCCCGCTGACGACCCAACGCCGCCCCGACGAGACCCGCGAACAACGGGTGGGCGTCGGTGGGTCGGGACTTGAACTCGGGATGGCCCTGCGTGCCGATGTAGTACGGGTGCGCGGAACGGTCGAGTTCCACGAACTCGACCAACTCGCCGTTCGGGGACGTCCCCGACACGTTCAGACCCGCCTCGGCCAGAGGCTCCCGATAGGCGTTCGACACCTCGTACCGGTGACGATGGCGCTCACTCACCGACGTGGTCCCATACACCTCAGCGGCCAACGACCCGGGCGTGAGCGTCGCATCGTAGGACCCGAGGCGCTGGGTGCCCCCCATATCGCCGTCCCCGTCGACGATGGCGAGTTGCTCCTCCATCGTCGCCACGACGGGATCGGGGGTGTCGGGGTTGAACTCCGAACTCGACGCCTCCGTCAGCCCCAGGACATCGCGGGCGAACTCGATCACCATGCACTGCAGGCCAAGGCACAGGCCCAAGGCAGGCAGTTCATGCGTCCGCGCGTATCGCAGTGCACCGAGTTTGCCTTCGATCCCGCGAATCCCGAACCCGCCGGGAACCACGATCGCGTCCACGTCGCCCAGCTCGCGCCGCGCTCCGGCGTCGGTCTCGCATTCGTCGCTTGCCACCCAACGCACATTCACGCGCGCATTGTGGGCGAACCCGCCCGCCCGCAGCGCCTCGATCACCGAAAGGTAGGCGTCCGGCAGGTCGATGTACTTGCCGACCAACGCCACGGTCACCTCATACAACGGATGATGGACGCGATCGAGGAGCCGTCCCCACGCGCTCCAATCGACGTCGCGGAACGGCAACGCCAAGCGCTGCACCACATAGGCGTCCAGGCCGCCGGAATGCAGCACCCGCGGGATGTCATAGATGGAGGAAGCGTCCGCGCAGGTCACCACCCCCTGTGGCTCGACATCGCACATGAGGGCGATCTTGCGTTTGATGCCATCGGGCAGTTCCCGGTCGCTGCGGCAGACGATGGCGTCCGGCTGGATGCCTATGGACCGCAGCGCCGCGACCGAATGCTGGGTGGGTTTGGTCTTGAGTTCCCTGCTCGGGCCGATGAACGGCACCAGGGAGACGTGCAGGAAGAAACAGTTATCGCGGCCGATGTCCTGGCGCACCTGCCGAGCCGCCTCGAGAAACGGCTGAGACTCGATGTCGCCGACCGTGCCACCGATCTCGGTGATGACCACGTCCACGCCGTCGGTGGCCTGGGCGCGCATCCGCCGCTTGATCTCGTCGGTGATGTGCGGGATGACCTGCACCGTGTCCCCGAGGTACTCCCCACGCCGCTCCTTGGCGATCACGGTCGAGTAGACCTGACCGGTGGTGACGTTGGCCTCGCCAGTCAGGGCCACATCGAGGAACCGCTCGTAGTGCCCGATGTCGAGGTCGGTCTCCGCGCCATCGTCGGTGACGAACACCTCGCCGTGCTGGAACGGGTTCATGGTGCCTGGGTCCACATTGAGGTAGGGATCCAGCTTCTGCATGGTGACGCGGATCCCGCGCGACCGCAGCAGCCTCCCCAGGGACGACGCCGTGAGCCCCTTGCCGAGTGAGGAGGCAACACCTCCAGTCACGAAGATATGCCGGACAGTGGTCTGGGCCTGGCCAAGGCGCAAGCTCGCACGCTGCATCACGGGCTTCGATGCTATCAGCCGTCCGCGCTACTCGCGGGATAGCTCGCCATGACGTCGGCCAGCATGTCATGGACGGTCGGAAGTTCCCGCCCGCGCCTGCGTGCCCTGATTCGCAGGTCAGCCAGGTATTCGGGAGATTCCAACACCCGGACGATGGCGCCGGCCACCGCGCGCGGATCCCTCGCCACGAGGAGGCCGGCGGCCCCCACCACGCCACGGGTGCCGCCCGCGTCGGTCGCCACGACGGGGACGCCACTGGCCAGGGCCTCCTGCAGCGCCAAGGGCTGGCCTTCCCACACGGCGGTGGATACCACGAGGTCGGCGGCGTGGTAGAGGTCGGGCAGGTCGTCGCGACGCCCGAGCAGCCGGAGGGGGACAGCCTCGCGGTCGATCCGCTCGGCGATGTGGGCCCGCTGCGGCCCCTCCCCGGCGATCACCCAGGTCAATCCCCGCGCGCACGCGGTGCGAAGGTAGACGGCGGTGTCGATGGCCAGGTCGAGGCCCTTTTGGGGTGCGAGGCGTCCGACTGTCAGCACCAGGGCGCAGTCGGGCGGTACGCCGAGGCTGGCACGAACCTCGTCGCGGCTGTGGTGGGGCAAGTCGAGCGCTGGAGCCGGCACGGGGGTCCAGCGCGCATGACGCGCTCCGTGGTGCGTGGCCCAGGCCACGATGTCATCGCTCACAGCGAGAACGGCGTGCGCCCTGGCGACGACCCGCGCCAGGAGGGCTCCCGCGGCCCGTACACGGCGTGGGCCGACAGGCAGGTTGTGCAGGGTCACCACCACGGCGGGTCGACCCGAAGCGGGAACCGCCCGTGTGGCGAGGACGGCGAGGGCTCCGGCCTTGAGACCGTGGGCGTGAACGACATCGGCGGCGAGGGACGCACGCGCCACGCGGCGGTGAGCCGGCCAGTCGACGAGGCCCACCCGGTGTCCGGCGGTGCGTTGCGCGCCGGCCAGCGTGCGCACGTGGGCGCGGATTCCGCCATCGGACGGCCCACACAGGTGGACGATGCG
>JAISBQ010000324.1 GCA_031266115.1 Bifidobacteriaceae bacterium | reverse complement strand
GATCACCCACGAGCATCCCGCCCCGATCCCTGCCGCCGAGTTGCTGCAGGGTGCCGGTCCTGCGCGTGCGGCTGTCGCGTCCTTCGAGCCCAAGCCCACCCACCGGTGGTGGGCGCCGTTCACCCGGGGCGGCACGCTGCTGTTCGCGGATGTCGGCTGGGATCCTTCGGACCGTTGGGATGCTGCCGTGCTCGCCCAACTCGCCGACTGCTATTGCTTCACACCGAATGTCGCCGAGGCCATGGCCTACACCCGGACCCACACCGCCGCCGATGCCGCACGCGCACTCGGCGCCCACGTCCCCTTGGCGGTGGTCACCAAGGGATCCGCTGGCCTGACCGCCTTCGACGCCGGCACAGGGGAGTTGGTGGAGGTCACCGGGACGGCAGCCGCGGCGATCGATCCGACCGGCGCCGGCGACGTGTTCGCCGCCGCGTTGGTGGCGGGCACGCTGGGAGACTGGCCGCTCCTCGCCCGCCTGAGGTTCGCTACGCTGGCGGCGGCCTTGTCCGTCCAGCAATTCGGGGGCGCGTTGGCTGCCCCAGGGTGGGGTGACATCGCGGACTGGTGGACGGGTGTGCAGGCCAAAGCCGCCGATGGCGATCGGCGGGCCATGCAATGCCGCAGGGATTACGGGTTCTTGACCGACGTCATGCCTGCCGGGCGGACACCGGTTGTCCGCAGGGCAGAAGCGACGATCGCCAGGCTCTCGGACGCTAACGACACCGTCGAAGGAAGGACATCATGACACCCACACCAGCCCCCATCGTGAGCCCGGCCGCGGACGGTGCCGGCAGGCGCCATCGGCGGCACCGTTCGTCCCGTTTCACCTGGTCACCGCGTCGGGTGTCCACTCTACACGCGAGCCGCGGACGCCATGTGCCGGCCGCGCTTGTGGCATGTGCGGCCGCGGCAGCCCTCGGCGTTGCCGGGTGCGCACCGGGCGGCGGCCAGGCCGATGCCGAGGGTGAGAGGACCGCGGCCCCCGACGCGGCGTCATCGGACATCGCGGTGGCGAGCGGAGGGGAGGCGGTCACGAACGGTGCGGCCATGGGAGAGGTCGAACTGATCCTGTGGGATCAGGAGGTACGTGAAGGCCAGGCGAGCCAGTTCACCACCCTCGTCACCGAGTTCGAGGAGGCCTACCCCAATATCTCCATCACACGGGTCGAACAGTCTTTCGAGGACCTGTCTACCACCTTGGCGTTGGCGCTGACGGACCCGAATCCGCCGGACATTGTCCAGGCCAACAACGCACGCAATGACATGGGGGCGTTTGTCGGCGCGGGGCAACTCCTGCCACTGGACTCCTACGCGGCCACCTACGGTTGGACCGAACGCTACCCGGACACGGTGCTGAAAAACTCGCGGTATTCCCCGGATGGCGCGGTGTTCGGCGATGGCTCGCTGTATGGGTTGCCGCAGGTCGGAGAGGTGGTCGGGGTCTTCTACAACAAGGCCAAGCTCTCATCGCTCGGTGTGGATGTCCCCGCGACGTGGGACGAATTCACGGCAGCCCTCGATGCCGCCAAGGCCGCCGGCGAGACGCCACTGATGTTGGGCGATGTCGAGGGCTGGCCCGCCGTCCACGTGTTGGGACCGATCCAAGGTGCGCTCGTTCCGCCGGACGAGGCGACCGCACTGGGGATGGGCAATCCGGGTGCCGATTGGACCACTCCAGAGAATGTCGCCGCCGCCGAACAACTGGCCGAGTGGGCCACCGGCGGCTACTTCAACGAGGGATTCCTCGGCGGCGACTATGACGCCGTGGTCGAGGAATTCGCGAGCGGCACGGGAGTGTTCCTCATGGCCGGCTCGTGGGTGGGAGCCGTGATCGACGAGGCGATGGGGGACGGCGCCGGCTTCTTCGCACCGCCGCCCGTTACCGAGGGTGCACCCAAGGCGACCACAGGCGGTACGTCGTTGCCGTTCTCCATCACGTCCGGATCGGCTCACCCGGACGCCGCGGCGCTGTTCATCGACTTCATCACCAACGATCACGCCATGGAGGTCCTTGCTGAGACGGGAAATCTCCCTATCTTGCGCACCGCCGAACTTGCCCCTGCGCAGGGGGTGTGGGCCGATGTCTACGCGGCGTTCCAGGATGTCTCGGACAACGGCTACCTGCTGCCGTATCTCGACTGGGCAACGCCGACGTTCGGGGATGAGGTTCTCAAGCCGGGCCTGCAGGATCTGATGGCCGGGCAGACAACGCCCGCCGAGTTCTGCGCGGCCTTGCAGGCGGACTATGCGGCGTTCACTAGCGGCGACTAGCCCCAGCGCGGCGAGTCGCCGGGCCGGCGTGCAACGAATTCGCCGCGGCCGCGTTGACCATCCCGCCGCTCCCTACCTGCTGATCGCCCCGGCCTTCGTGGTGTACGGGCTGTTCATGCTGTATCCGCTGGGCAAGGCCGTCCACCTGTCGCTCTTCGAGTGGGATGGAATGAGCCTGGGGGTGTTCGTGGGCGCCGGCAACTACGCCGACCTCGCCGCCGATGGCGCCCTGCGGGCCTCGTTTGTTCACGCCGGTGTGTTGATGATCTTCTATTGCGTACTGCCGTTGGTCATCGGCGTGGTTATCGCCGCGGTCCTGAGCCGGGCGCGCGTGCGCGGCCTAGGATTCTTCCGGACGGTGTTCTTTGTGCCGCAGGTCATCGCTATGGTGGTGGTCGCGACCGCATGGAGCGGGATCTATGCGTTCAACGGTCCGCTCAACGCCGCCTTGCGAGGCGTCGGGCTCGACCGACTGGCCCAGGATTGGCTCGGTTCCTACGTGTTTGCCCTTCCCGCCATCGGCTTGATCGGCACATGGGTGCAGATCGGCCTGGTGACCGTCCTGATGCTGTCCGGTATGGCGAAGATCAACCCTGAGTTGTTCGAGGCGGCGCGGCTCGATGGCGCTGGCGCCATCCGGGAGTTCTTCGCCGTCACCTGGCCCTCAGTGACGGGAGAGACGGCGGTGGCTCTGACGTTGACCATCGTGGCCGCCCTCAAGACCTTCGATCTGGTCTACATGACCACGTCCGGAGGGCCGGGCACCTCGACGACGGTGCCCTCCTACCAGGTTTACTACCAGGCGTTCCGGCTGCACGAGGTGGGCATGGCCGCCGCCATCGGGGTCACGCTCACGGCGTTGATCTTCCTCATCAACCTGGTGGTCAACCGGGCCGCGGATAGGGCAGCCGCATGATCCCCCGCCTGGAGCGTTCCGTGAACTATGTCATCCTCGGGGTTTTCGCGGCGTTGGTGCTTGTTCCCCTGGTGAACGTTGTGGTCGAAGCGTTGGGCCTGGCGAGCGCCGGTAACCGGACCGGTGGAATCCACCTGGAGAACTTCCCCGAGGCCTGGCGGGAGGCCCGTTTCTCTACCTATATGGCCAATTCGGTGCTCGTGACGGTGACGGTGCTGGTCATCGCCGTGGTGGTCTCGACACTCGCCGGTTTTGCACTCGGAACCATGACGTTCCGCGGGTCTGGCGTGTTGTTCTACCTCTTCCTGCTCGGGATCATGGTGCCGGCCGAGGCGATCGTGATCCCGCTGTTCTTCGACCTTCGGGCCCTTGGGTTGACCGACACCTTGTGGGGGGTGGCGTTGCCGCAGGTGGCCCAGTCCACGGCCTTCGGGACCTATTGGATGCGGACCTATTTCCGCGCGTCGAATCGGTCGATCGCTGAAGCCGCCCGGATCGATGGCGCAGGGTCCTTGCGAGCTTTGTGGTCCATCCACCTGCCGATCGCGCGTCCCGCGCTGGTCACCTTGGTGGTGCTGTTGTTCATGTGGACGTGGAACGAGTTCCTCATCCCGCTGGTGATGTCTCCCACGGGCACAATGCGGACGGTGCCGCTGGGATTGGCCTTTTTCCAGGGACAACACACAGTGGATCACACGTTGATGGCGGCCGCGGCGGTCATGGTGGCGCTGCCCGTGATTGGTGTCTACCTGTGTGCCCAGCGCCACTTCATTCGCGGAATGCTCGAAGGTGCCGTTCGCGAATAGCGCCGGGCCCGTGGCGTGCCTGCTCGGCGCGGAGAATTGCCGACCGTCCGCGCGGCTGGGACAGTGTACCCCGTGGCTTTCCCAACGGAGCGGGCGGCGCGCACCGCCATTGAGGCTCTCCGCGATGACATGGTGCGAGTGCGCTTCGCCCTGCCGTCCCCCTCGTCGGTAGCCGGCGCCGAGCGCGTCAGCCGTCTGATCGAGCGGTTGGACGATGCCGTCCTTCCGCGTTTGCGCCTTGCGGTCACGCCTCAGATCGTGGTCCTTTTCGGGGCAACTGGATGCGGGAAATCGGTCATTGCCAATACGCTGACTCGCTCGACGTGTCTCGCTGTGGGGGCCGTCCGCCCCACCACCCGTCATCCCGTGCTCGTGGCCTGCCAGACCGACATCGACGCCTTGGTGAGTCACCCCGTGCGCGCCATGAGCACGCCCGCGGTGGCATCGACGGCCAGGCCGGGGCGCGTCATCGTCGAACTGCCCGATCTTGATCTGGCCGATCGCGCCGATAGGACGGCTTCGCGTCGCCTCCTTCGCCTCGCGGACCTGCGGATCGCGGTGACCAGCGCCGCGCGGTACGGCGATGCCGTCGGGTGGGAGGTGCTCCTCAACCCGGATGACGCGATCCGCGCCCACGGCTTGATCGTCAACCGTGTGGCGCCTCGCGACGCCGATGTCATCCGTACCGACCTGACCGAACGCCTCGACGCCTTGCCGTACGACAACCCGCGGGCCGTCATTGTCCAGGAGTTGTCCAGCCACGAACCCAGGCTCGCCGACGATGACGGCGCTCACCTTGACCGGTGGATGGCCGGTTTGGCGTCCGGCGCCGATTCCACAGGTGAGGTGCCGGGGGACTGGTGGCGGTCCACAGTTGACGCGATCCGTGCTGACCTGAAGTTCTTGATTGACACCGTGCACAGGGGCGCTGATGACGCGGAGGTGCTGTCCTTGGCGCTGGACGAAGCGTGGCACTCGATCAAGGCCGCGGAGGCGGCGCTTCTTGCGGCGCGCACGGCGGTCCCTCTTCGCGTCTCACACCCGGACAAGCCGGCGGCGCCGGATGCGGACGATCCTGCCGATGAGGCAGACGCTGACGTCGCTGCGGGTGATGCGGCTCACGACGGCGAGCCGCGTCCCGGATCTTTGTCCGAATCCGACACGTTGGGCGAGGACTCGGCGCCTGAGTCGACCGGGGCGAAGACGGTGAGCGTCGGGCCGGCGGAGCCTTGGCCGTTCGCGGCCGAATCGCCGGTGACCGGGGCGCTCCGTTCGGGGGGGCGAGCCTCCGAATCGCCCGCCGCGCGCGGGACCCGTCCGCCAGACCCCCGAATCGCCGGACTCCCGGCACTCGTGGAGCTCTCCGACGTGTGGGCGCGAGTCCGCCGGGCGCCGCTCGGACAGGTTGCCGACGATCCCACGTGTACCGATGAGCCCGAATGGCGGCAGGCCGCCGCGCGAGCCGGTACCGATCTTGCGGCCTCGGTCACCTGGTGCGGCGAACAGTTGATCGATCTGGTCCGGACCCACGCCCGCGATCGTGTGCGGGTGGCGTGGGATGGTGCGACCAACCCTGGCGGTTCGGACCCGGCCGACGGCATCGACCGGACCGCTCTGGATGACCAATTGCGTAGCCACCAGGGGACGCGCACTGCCGCAGACCAGGTGGCGGTCTGGTTGGGCGACATTGATGCCGCCGTGGTGGAACACGCGGACACACCGGCGCTGGAGGGTCTGGCGCGGGGGGTCGGAAGGCCTGGCCTGGGCGCGCTGGCCGCAGCAGCGGCCCTCGATTGTCCCGGCGCGGGAGAATTCCTGGTGGGCGTCGGAGGTGAGGCGGGAGCGTCAATCGTGGATGCGGCCTATGATGCCTTGTCCGGGAGTCTGTTGATGGCGGCGCGAGATGTTGTCGATGGTGCGCGTGCCGTGCTCGAACAGGCCGTGCTGGGAGACGATCTTGGGCCACTACTCGCCGGACACGTGGCCCACTTCGCCGAGGAGGATGAGTGAGGCAGGCGAAGGCGGAACTGCGTGATACGACCGCCACGGAGGTAATCCCCCGTCGAGGTGTGGCCGGTTCGACGGCCGTCGGACCGGCGATTGACGCACCCGCCGAGGTGGCGCGGTTGCTCGCGGACGTCCGGTCGGTATGGCGCGTGGCTCGGACCGTGGCTCAGCGCATCGGCGACGAGTCCACGCACAGTGCCGAGGTGCTGTGCAAGCGGCTCCTTCGCCGCGTGGACCTCGGAATCGATCACACGGTCGTGGTGATCCTCGGCGGGACGGGTTGCGGGAAATCGAGTCTGTTCAACGCGTTGGCCGGCATGGGGTTCGCCGAGGTCGGCGCGATCCGCCCCACTACGGACCGGCCTGCGGCGTGCGTGTGGGGCGATGGCGCGGGGCAACTCTTGGACTGGCTCGGCCTGGACCGGGACATGTGGATCCAGCGCGATTCGATGTTGGAGGAGCACATCAGGGAGTTGCGGGGCCTGATCCTTGTGGACTTGCCGGACATCGATTCGGTGGCACGGGGGCACCGGGAGACCTGCCAGGAGCTCATTCCCTTGGCCGACACCCTGGTGTGGGTGACGGA
Organism: Bifidobacteriaceae bacterium; assembly: GCA_031266115.1. Lineage (GTDB taxonomy): Bacteria > Actinomycetota > Actinomycetes > Actinomycetales > WQXJ01 > JAIRRT01. The sequence goes on along the minus strand of JAISBQ010000324.1, from coordinate 383 downwards.
TCCAGTCAAGTACGCCGACGCCTCGTTGCACGCGCGGTATCTCGCTCCCATGAGCGAACACGAGGGCTCCATGGTGGTGGTGCTCAATCAGACCGACACGCTCTCGTCGGATGAGCTCGATGCTGTGCGCGGCGATCTGTCGGCACGCCTGTCCGCCGATGGTCTTGGAGGCGTCCCACTCCTGGCTACCTCGGCCCTCACCGGTGAGGGTGTCGATGGGTTGAGCGAACTCCTGACCACGGCGACGCGCTCGCGTACCACATCGGCGAGGCGTGGGGCTGTGCACTTGCGCGAGGTGGCACGCGACCTGGCCGGCGCGGTGGGCGATCCGGCGCCGCATGCCTCGGCCGCGGGTGGCTGGGTGGCGCAGGCTGAGAGTGAGG
>JAISBQ010000320.1 GCA_031266115.1 Bifidobacteriaceae bacterium | reverse complement strand
GTCCTCTTCCACTACCACCCGGTGACCCCGACCTCGCGCCTCAACCTCGCTGGGGCGCTTCCGGACCGTCGCCGGCCGGGTGACCTGGACACCGCCATCACCCTCTTCCAGTCGGTCCTCACCGACCGCGAGCGTGTCCTAGGCACCGACCACCCGGGCACCCTGATCACCCGCCACAACCTCGCCGGGGCGTTCACGGACCGTCGCGGGCCGGGTGACCTGGACACCGCCATCACCCTCTACCAGTCGGTCCTCACCGACGAGGAGCGTGTCCTTGGCACCGACCACCCCCACACCCTTATCACCCGCGACAACCTCGCCGCGGCACTCAAGATGAAGCGCGGCAGGAAATGACACCGTGGTGCAATCCCACTCCTGACCGTGCCACCGTCGCGCTCAATCCCGCCCTCCGCTACGCTCGCCGGCGGCATGGGCGCCGGCACTGCCAGACGTCAGGGGAGAATCCATGAGAACTGCTCGCAAACACACCCCCGCCGTCCAGGTTCAGGGCCTCACCAAGCGGTTTGGGGAATTGGTGGCTGTTGATGGTCTGTCGCTTGAGGTGACCTCGGGGCATTTGTTTGCTTTTCTTGGACCGAATGGGTCAGGGAAGACCACCACTATTCGGTGTGTGACCGCGTTGGATCGGCCGGATTCTGGGGTCATCACGGTGGCGGGTTATCAGCTGGGCAAGGACGACGACTTGATTCGCCAGGCCATTGGGGTGGTGTTTCAGGACTCGTTGTTGGATCCCCAACTTACCGTTCGCGAGAATCTTTCCTGCCGCGCCGGTGCTTACGGGATCGACGCACCCCGATTCCGTCGGCGCCTCGCTGAGCTCGCTGAACGCATCGAGATCGCCGATTTCGTGGACCAGCGCTACGGGACGCTGTCCGGCGGTCAACGGCGGCGAGCAGATGTGGCGCGCGCTTATCCATGACCCCCGGATCATATTCTTGGACGAGCCCACCAGCGGTCTGGACCCCACCGCCCGCGATCAAGTGTGGAAGACCATCAACGCTTTACGTCAAGACCACGGAACCACCGTCTTTCTCACCACCCATTATCTCGCCGAAACCGAGGACGCGGACGAGGTCATGCTTCTCGATCACGGCCGAATGGTCGTTCACGGCACGCCTCAGGCCCTGCGCGAACGCTTTTCCACCTCCATCCTGACCGTGACCCCCGCGCCCATATCATCCGCCGCCGATGACGTCCGGCATGCCCTCGCGCCATGGGGCGGTGGCGCCTGGGTAGGCGGCGCCCTGCGGGTTGAACTCGATTCCGCGGCGACGCCGCGCAGCCTGCTGAGCGAGTTGGGCGAGGCCGTCCCAGGAGCCAGCGAGGCGGACGCCCGACCGGCGACCACGGCCTGGGTGATGGCCGCAATTCTTATGGTCACCACTCTCAACGCCTCAAGCGTTGCCATCTCGCAGCTGGTCGACGACCGCACCAACCATCACATTGATGATTTCCTCGTCTCTCCGCTCCGCCGGCGTTCCATCATCGGTGGCGCATGGCTCGCCGTGTTCATCTATTCGATGATTGTGGTCCTCGGTCTCGCCGTGGCATGCCTACTCGTCCTCGCGGTGATGGGCGCCTCCCTCCCCTCTATGGGCGGCATGGTGACCCTGTTCGCCGCCCTCATCGCCTCGACAGCAGCATTCGCGTCCCTCAACGTGTTGCTCGGAACACTCCTGCCGTCAGAAAGCGCGGTCGGCCTGACCGTTGCACTCTTCTCCTCGGTGGTGGGATTCCTTACCGGCGTGTATGTCCCGGTGGGCGTCCTGGGCACGGGGATGGCGACCGTGGTGTTCGCGCTGCCATTTGGGCAAAGCGCCTACCTCATCCGCGACGCCCTCGCCCGGCCCGCCATGGAGACCCTCGGCGGATCTCCCCAGGCAACAGACGCGATAGAGAACATCTATGGGCTGGACTTCGTGTTCAACGGCACCACATGCCCAAGCTGGGTGGCGTGGACAGGCGTCATCGTCCTCGGCACCATCTGCTTCGGATGGGCCCTGACCCGCGTCCGCTCCCTGGGACGCCGCTGAGTGACACGTCGCGGGATGCTCCTCCCGGACCGTGACGGTCACCGGCGCGGCAACGCCATCGTCCGATGCCGGATCCGTCACCAGGCAACAGCCCCTGCGGCGCGTGAGCCAAGAAGCCCGACCAAGGCGGGCCGAGTGGCCTGCGGGATCTCCCCATCAAGTTCGGATGAGCGTCCCAGTTTGACAGCTACCGCTACGTCATGCCGCGCCACTTCCCATACCTGGCGGTCTATCGCGTGCTCACAACTGGCCCTGATGCCACGGCGGCCGAGGTGTTGGCCATGTTTCACCTTCGCCTAGGTCCAGACTGGATGGAACGTCACCTCGGTGCGAGGACCCAGGCGAACCGCCGAGGGCCGAGGGGGCGACCGAGGCGGTGTTGGATTGGATAGCCTCATCAGCATGGTGGATGTTCTCGTCCCTGGTTGCCGCCGACGTGGCGTGGCCGCGCCCGCTGTGTGTGAACGGAGTATCTGATGCCACTGGAGTTGTCCCTTGATGCGTCCGGTCGGGTCGTGCAGCCGGAAGGGAAGACCCGCGAGTACAAGGTGAACGTGGCGTCCGAAGACCGAATGTTGCAGACCGTGGTCGCGTTCGCCAATTCCGCTGGCGGGGAGTTGATGGTGGGTGTACGCGACGACTTCACGGTGGTCGGCGTGGGGGAGCCGCTGGTCGAGCAGGACCGCCTGTCACGGATGATCGCCGATTCGGTCAAACCACAGCTCGCGCCCCTGATCGAGTTGGTCACGGTTGCGGGCAAGACGTTGCTGGTGGTGAGCGTACAGCTGGGTTCGCAGCGGCCCTACTATCTGAAAGCGGCTGGTCGCTACGGCGGCACGTACTACCGGTCCGGCGCCGACAACCTGCAGGCCGGGTCCAGCATGGTTGACGAACTGGCGCTCTCATCAAGAGGGCGCACCTTCGACAAGCTGCCTTGCGTCGAGGCGAAGATGGAAGACCTCGACCTGGCGGGCCTGGAGGCGCTGCTCGGCCGGGAGGTCACCGAATACACGCTGCGGACCTTGCACGTGGTCTACGACGACCAAGGACGGATGGTCCCCTCGAACGGCGGGGTGCTGGTGGCTTCGCCCAACCCGGAGATGTTCCTGCCGCACGCTTGGGTGCAGTGCGCCCGCTTCCGCGGGCCGGGCAAGCGCAACATCACCGATCAAGCCGAGATTTACGGCCCTGTGCCTCTAGCGGTAGACAAGGTGATGGAGTTCCTCAAGAGGAACGCTTTCCTGTCTGCCGAGTTCGGGGACGAGCCTCGGCGTGTGGATGTGTGGTCCATCCCCCTCGACCCGTTGAAGGAGTTGGTGGTCAACGCGTTGGTGCATTCCAGCTACGCAGACCACGGAACGCCGATCAAGGTGGCGTTCGAGGACGAGAAGGTCTGGATTGAGAGCCCAGGCGGGCTCGTGCCAGGCATGACCGTGGAGAAGATGAAGCGCGGCGAGTCGTCGTCCCGAAATCCGGTGCTGGCACGGGTCTTCAGGGAGTTGGATCTGATCGAGGAGTGGAGCACCGGCATCCCCGAGGCCATTCGATCGCTCAAGGCCGCCGGTCTGCCTGAGCCGGACTTCTGTGAGAGCCGGGAGCGCCTTCGGATCACCGTGCACATCCAGAACCACGATCCCCTGAAGTTCCGCCTAGGCAGCGACGGCCGCCAGGCAGCGTCGGGCGAGCACCAAGTCGCTAGGAACGAGCACCAGGAGCCGACCGGCGAGCACCAAGTGAAGCACCAAGTGGATATCGATGAGCACCAGGTTGCCAAGGCGGAGCATCAAGTTGAACCATCACTCGGGCCGCGCTCGGCCGCGATCCTGAGGCACTTGGGGGCCGGAGTTGCCAGCCGCGGCGACATCTTCGCGGCGATCGGAGTGCACAACGACCACCGCGCCTACTTGAGCCACCTAGTACTACAGTCGGGTTTCGGGGTTTGACCTGCGGCGGTAGTGTGCTTGTTTGGCTCGGTATTGGTGTTGGCGTCGCCAGCGGGACCAGTGGTGCGTGTGGTGTGGGTGTGGCGGG
>JAISBQ010000312.1 GCA_031266115.1 Bifidobacteriaceae bacterium | reverse complement strand
GCGCGTTGTTCTTTGCCGCTGACGGCCTATTCGGAGCGATGCCGGCCTATTTCATGATGGCTTTTGTGTTCACGGCGTTGATGTTCGACGGGCGACGCGTGTGGATTCTCGCCGGGATTCTCGCCGTCATCTACGGCGGGTTGTTCGTTGTCGCGTTCATCCGCTACGACGCTCGTCCCCCGACGTTGGACACCGAGTGGTTCGTGTCCTATCTCACAGGGTTTGCTCTCGCAGCGATCGCGGTGACCGTAGCGGTGACCTGGCAGGTACGCCTGTACCGCACCAATCAGGCAGCGTTGGCAGCTCACAATCGAGTATTGGAGCAACTTGATCGCGCGCGTGTGGAGTTCTTGGGGAACGTGTCCCACGAGTTGAAGACGCCGTTGGCGGTGATCGCTGCCTACGCCCAGGATTCTCGCCGGGCCCTGGCCGGCGATACCCGTCCAGACGACCTCGCTGCCGATCTGGGTGTCATCGCCACGCACGCCGATCGCCTGGGGTTGATGGTGTCCCAACTTCTCGATGCGGCCCGCATCGAGGAGGGCCGGTTGACGGTGACGCCCCGGCGGTGGGAGGTGGCCGCCATCGTCCAGGACACGCTGGAGACTTACGGACCGATGCTCACTCGCCACGGCAACCAGGTGGAGGTATGCCCGGGTCAGCCTGTGCGACCGGTGCTGGCCGACCCACCCAGGATCGGCCAGGTGCTCATCAATCTGCTGGTCAACGCGTCGCGGCACACCCATGGAGGACGGATCACGATCAGCGTGCGCCAGGTCGCGACCGAGGTGGAGGTGTCGGTCGTGGACACCGGCGAGGGGATCGCCCCCGAGCACCTGGACGGGATCTTCGAACGCTACCGGACGATGGCGGCCCGCACCCCCGCCTCACGGGTGGACGCCGGTCACCGAGCCGACACGGGGATCGGACTGGGTCTATTCATCTCGCGGCACATCGTCACGGCTCACGGGGGGCGGATCGCGATCCGGTCCACCCTCGGCGAAGGCACCACGGTCACCTTCACTCTCCCGCTGGCCCCGCCGGATTGAGCGTTTCCGAACCGAGTACCGGGTGCGGCCGCTGATGAACGAACCCCTGCCTCACTGTCACCACGCGATCCGGCACACAGGCAGTAAGAAACCGTCAGTACACGCCGATGAGACGGGCGACGATGTACCGGATCTCGGTGAGGGTGGCCGGGGCGATGGTCGCGAAGCGGTCCTCGACGAGGCGGGCAGTGTCGATCGCGCGGACCTGTTCGCACATCGCGTCGCCTGGGGTTCCATACAGGTCGATTCGGACACGGGTGGGCAGGTCGCGCCGCCGGGTGGTCGTGGGCACCACGATGGCCCGCGGTCCCATGGACACAGCCGAGATGACGATGACGGGCCTCGTCCCGCGTTGTTCGGTTCCCCGAGTGGGGTTGAGGTCTGCATAGAGGACGTCACCTGCCTGAACGCTCACGCTGTGCGCCCCACCCACGCGCTCAATTCCGGCCCCGCGTGGGCGCTCCCGCTCACGCCTCGTCTTCCCAAGGGTCGAGGGGGCCGGCGAGATCGGCATCGTCCCACTGACGGTCTTCGGTTCTTGTCGCACCACCCCAGTCCGCCGCCGCGACCGCACGCAAGAACTCGGCCTGTTGAAGCTCCCGCAGGGCAACCGCAAGCAACTCGGCCTGCTTCAGACCCCGCCTGCGCGCTTCACCCTTGATCTGGTCGCGCAAGCCCGTCGGTACGCGAATCGTGGTCTCCTGCCCCGCACTCATACATAGAGTATATGTCCTCGTATGAGCGCAGCGTGGTGGCGTTCAGTGTCACTGGCCGCCGGGAGCAGCCTGTCCACTCGTTCGCCGTCCGGGCAACACCTCACTGGGATGTCGCCGAGACCTTGGTGCGTGAGCGCGCGGCGAATGCGAACCGCGGGGCCGCTCGCTTCGCCGTCGAGACGACCATGGCGCTCACCCGTGTGCCGGCCATGGCCGTGGTCAGGGTGAGGGTGGAGCCGCGCTTGAGGATTCGGGCGCCATCGGACCACACCACCTGGCGTTTGACCGAGCCGACGCCCGCGGCGCCTTCCACCCCCCGCACTGTGACGCTGAGCTTGCGCCCCACCGCGAACCGCCCTGAAATGGCGGCGTCCACCGCGCCCACGTCTTTCCCCTGATCGCAGACCGCACCTTTGATGGTGACGGTGGCGGTCGCATTCTTCGCAAGCGTGGCGATAGCGTGACCGCACCGACCCTTGCCCGAGGCACGCAGCGCCACCATTCCAGGATCAAGACCCGACACGATAAACCTATTGCCGACGATGGCGGCCCCCACCTGATTCGGCCAGGTGCCGGTGATCGCTTCCACAGACCGCGCCGACGCGCCCATGCCCGTCAATGTCCCCACGACCGAGGCGGACTTGCGCTGGACGGTAATCGCCTCGGCCCGGACCTTGGCGGCCTTTGTGCTGACGGTCGAGAATCCGGAGTCGGGCAAGGTTTGCCACATCGACTCGCCACCATCCCGCTCTCCCAGCCAGCCCTGTCGGTATCCGGGCACGGTGGCGATGACCGTATAGACAGACTCGGCGCCCGGTGGCAGGCCCGCGAAGGAATAGCTCCCATCCGCGCCGAGTTTGACGCTCCGGCCCGGCTCGCATGTGGCGACAACGCCTTGGGGGTCGTCGTCCCACAAGTGGTAGTCATCGCGGCACACGCCGGCCAAGGTCGCAATGCCACCCTTGGGGCTGCCACCTTTGACAACGACCTTTCCGGTGAGTGTGGCCGACTTGGTCAGCGTGCGGAGGGTGATGGCAGCGTCCGGCGCGTCGGGTGGGGAGACGGCCTCCAGGTTCTGCGGACCGTTGACCGGGTCGCCGTCGTAATACACCTGGTACGTCTTGCCGGGCAGCACGGTGAAGGTCGCCCGAAGGTTCGCGTCCAGGGTGGCCCATTGGCGCCAGGCGCGGGCTGCGGCGTCGTCCCATGGGGCGCCCCCCCATGGCATGCGCTCGTCGAAGTGTCCGTCTGCCAGGTATTTCTCCAGGCCAAGCGACACGCGTTTGCCGGGCTTGGCCCCCGGGATCGTCACGGTCAGAGCCTGTCTCACCGCCAACGATTCGGCCGATCGGAGGATGAGGGCCGGAGTTCGACGAGGTGTCCACGAGCGCGCGGTTCCCTCGATCGTCCAATCGGCCAAGGCGGCCGGCCACGGGGCCGTGGTCGGGTCCTGCCCTCCGATGCGCCACCTTTCGACATCGTCCTGGTCTTTCGCGACAAAACGCGCCACGCCATCGGCATCAGTGGTGACCCGCTTGAGGTCTTCGGACGTGCAGTTGTACCAAGGGTTCCAATCCACATCCGGGCAGATTGCGAGACCGTATCCGGCCACCGGAACACCCGCCGCGTCCAGAACAGTGATGGTCTGCACGATGGGCTCGGATTCGTCCGCCGTCGCGGGTGTCGCGGCCGCCGTCACCGCCAGCGCGACGGCCACGAGGGCCGCCCCGGCGCCAAGGGTGCATCTGGACGCGGCCCGGCGGACAGAAGCGGCCGATGTTGCCGAGCGGCGCAAGCCATGGGGTTTGCTGAGATGAGCCAGCATGGTCACTGAGCGTACTGGTCGGCCGCCGAGTCGTGTCCGCGCCGCCGGTTGGGGGTGCAAGCGCAGGCCAATCCGGCGAGGGCCGCGGATATGCCGAAAACGATCGCGAGCGGGACAGCGGTGCGCTCCCCTGCGATCCCGACGAGAGGCGACACGAGAGCTCCGATGACGAATTGGCTTGCACCCAGCAGGGCCGAGGCCGTGCCGAGTCCGCGTGGGACGGCGCTCAGCGCAAGCGCGGTGGTGTTGCCGAAGACTAGGCCCATGGATGCCACTGCGACCGCGAGGGGCATGATGAGCCACACGGGTGGTGCTGCGCACAGGACCAGAGCGCCGAGGGCACCGGCTGAGGTGAGCAGGACGAGCACGCCCAGCCTGACCATCTGTGCCGCGTGGAAGCGGTGCGCCAACCTCGCGGCAGCGACACTCACGGCCGCGATGGCGCTCGCGGTGCCACCGAACAAGAACCCGTAGGTCACCTCGTTCATCCCGATCATCACCTGATACACAAACGGCGAGGCGGAGATGTAGGACATCATCGCGGCGAATACCAAAACGAAGGTTGCCATGTTGCCGAGGAATACACCGGATGTCAGGCCCACGGGTCCGTGGGCGGGTCGTTCGACGGCAGCCATCGCTCGCACGGGGTGAGTCTCGGGGACGATGGCGATCACCGCCACCAAAGTCGCCAGGCAGATGCCCGCAACAATGAGAAGCAATCCACGCCAGCCGAGAGCCGCGGCCAGCAGGGAGCCAACAAGCGGTGCCGCGACGGGAGCGACACCCATCACCACGCTGGTCAAGTTGTATGCGCGCACAGCCTCTCGCCCGTGAGCGATGTCGGAAATGACGGCCCGGCCGAGCACCATGCCTGCCGCACCAGACAGGCCCTGCACGCCCCGCGCCGCGATGAGGACCGCCATCGTTGGCGCACAGGCCGCCGCTATCCCGGCCGCAGCACACACCGCCGTGCCCGCGATCAGCGGCCGCCGCCGGCCCACACGGTCCGACCACGGTCCAAACACGCCTTGTCCCAGCCCAGCCCCCAGGAGGAACGCGGTCAGTGTGAGCTGAACATCGCTGGCCGACGCGTCCAACTCGCCGGTCATCGCCGGAAAGGTGGGCAGGTACACGTCCGTGGCAAAGGGGGCGACGGCCACCAACAGGGCGATCACCACCAGCAGACGGCCGGAGATACGGTCAACGGGACGCGGAGTCCACCACATGAACGTCCTTTCTCTTTTGGGGCGCCCGCGCTGAGCGGGCAAACGAAAACGAGCCGTTCGGGTCAACTGGATTTACGTGACCCTCACAACTCGTTGAGCGGCCACCCTACCACCGCGTTGTTTGCCGAGTTGAGCGTCAGGGTCCCCGAGGAGGCTGGATTCCGTCCGTGCCTCAGGTGCCGCTCCGAATTGGCGCCCGGATTGGCGCCGGGCGGCGACATCTCCGCCCGGCACATTCTGGAGGTGGCGGAAGCATGGAAGCCTTGGCATGCTTACGCCGCGATGAACCTGTGGAGGACACTGTCATGACGCTGCAGATAGGCCGGTACCGGTCCGTGTTGGGAACGATCATCGTCGCCGCTGAGGACGATGCCGTCACGGGGCTGTGGTTCGAGGGCCAGCGCCATGTCCCCGCGTACGCAGCCCGGCGGGATACCGAATCCAGCGACGGAGGCGGTGGCCGGGATAGCGCCGACGGTCAGGACGGTGAAGGCGGCCACGACGGGCCAGGCAGTCGCGTCGAACCCGGCGCGCGCTGCGGCACTGACCACCCCGCCGACTCGGTACTGACACGGCTCTTCAGCTGGCTCGACGCCTACGTCGCGGGCCGCAATCCAGCGATCGACTTCCCACTTGCGCCCCGGGGCACGCCGTTCCAGCAGCGTGTGTGGCACCTCTTGCGCCAGATTCCTTACGGCGAAACCGTCACCTATGGCGACATCGCTGCCCGCGTGAGCGCGTCATCGGCCAGCGGACGGACATCTGCCCGAGCGGTGGGCGGCGCCGTCGGTCGCAACCCGATATCCCTGGTCATCCCCTGCCACCGGGTCGTTGGCGCGACCGGGAACCTCACGGGCTATGCCGGCGGCATCGACCGCAAGAGGGCCCTGCTCAAGTTGGAGGGGATTGTGTAGCACACGCTCGGCCGTGAACCTCTGCAAACAATTGGGTGAAACACTCCGGCGTCCCGTTGATTCTCCCTGACTCACCATCCCCATCCAGGGGCCGGCAGTGAGGCGAATGCCCGCGCGCTACGTCCCGTGTGCGGGGACAGTCTCGCACGCTCACGCCATCCGGAAGGGCACCGGCGGCGAACGCGCCCGCATCGGCGGCTCGTCCGCCGCGATCCTCCACGAGGTGGGCGTTCAGCCGGTGGGCAGATGCATCGGCCGTTGGGTTGTGGGGCAGGGCGATGCCCCACAACCCGAGAACCGCGACAGTCCCCACCACGCCGACGATGACGGCGGCGACACTCCGGCGGGTCCGTATCCGCGATGCCGTGGTCGGTTTCCTGTGTCTCATGCCACCAGCCAAGGGATTGCCGTGTTGCCAGGGCGTATGGGGTTGTCGATACACCGACGATATGTGGCGGCTCGTACCATGAGTGCCGTGCGTGTGTTGGTGGTCGAGGACGAGCCCTACATGGCCGGTGCCATCCGCGATGGCCTGCGGTTGGAGGCGATCGCAGCCGACATCGCCGAGGACGGGGACAGGGCGCTGGAATTGCTGAGCATCAACATCTACGACATCGCTGTTCTTGACCGGGATATTCCTGGACCGTCGGGGGACGAGGTGGCCGCGAGCATCGTCGAATCCGGCGGCGGCACGCTCATCCTCATGCTGACTGCCGCAGACCGGCTTGACGACAAGGCGTCCGGGTTCGAACTGGGCGCGGATGACTATCTGACCAAACCATTCGAGTTGCGGGAACTGGTGCTCAGGCTGCGGGCACTCGAGCGCAGGCGGGGACACCCCAGGCCGCCCGTATGGGAGATCGCGGGATTGCGAGTGGACCCGTTTCGTCGCGAGGTGTACCGGGATGGGCGTTATGTCGCGTT
>JAISBQ010000294.1 GCA_031266115.1 Bifidobacteriaceae bacterium | reverse complement strand
GATGGTCTGGACGTCATCAGCGGTGACCACGACGGGGTCGAGCTGGACGGTCGGAACATCCTGAAGGTCGTTGTTGTAGGTGGTGTTGGTCGAAGGCGCTGCGCCTGTGGCGATCTGGTCAACCAGTTCGGCCACAGCTGCGGCGAGGAGACGGGTGTCCTTGAACACCGTCATCGACTGCTTGCCGGCGAGGATGTTCTTAACGTTGGCCTCGTCGCCGTCCTGCCCGGTCAACAGCGGGTAATCGTCACCCGAATAGCCAGCCGATTCAAGGGCCTGGGCGATGCCGAGAGCCAGCGAATCGTTCGGGGACAGCACGGCCTGAACCTTGTTGTCGGTGTAGAAGGAGTTGAGGCGGGTCTCCATCTCGGTCTGCGCGTCGGCGGTATCCCACGCGTGGATCGAGACATCCTGCCACTGATCCTTGTCGGCCGGGCACTTGTTGGAGGAGCACACGAGAACACCGGACTCCAGATAGGGCTGGAGGATGTCCCAGGCGCCGCCGAAGAAGAGACCGGCGTTGTTGTCATCGTCAGAGCCGGCGAAGGCCTCGAAGTAGATGGGGCCTTCGGCGGTGGCGAGATCGAGTGTGTCAGCCAGGTACTGGCCCTGCATGGCGCCAACACCCTCGTTGTCGAACGTGGCGTAGTAGTCGATGTTCGGGGTGCCCATGAGGAGGCGGTCGTAGCCGATGATGGTCACGCCAGCATCGCGAGCTTCCTGGAGTACCGGGCCGAGGGACTCGGAGTCGATCGAGGCGACCACGAGGATCGTGGCGCCGGCGTTGATCTGGTTCTGAAGCTGGGAGACCTGGGTCTCAGGCTCGTTCTCCGCGTACTGGAGATCGGTCTGATAGCCCATCCCTTGGAGCAGTTCCTGGAGCTTGGCACCATCGCGGTTCCAGCGCTCAAGGGACCTGGCCGGCATGGTGATGCCGACGAGGGTGTCGCCCGGATTGGCGGCGGGTGGCTCTTCCGCAGGCGGCGGCTCTTCGGCAGCCGCCGTGTCTTCGGCAGCCGGGGTCTCTTCGGGCTCGTCAGAGCTGCTACACGCGGCGAGCGCGCCCATCGCAAGGGCAGCACCCGCGAGCGCTGCCATGAACTTCCTTACTGACATATGTCATGTCCCTTCATTGTTGGGGGAGTACGCGGCAGAGCACTGGGCAGGGGACATGGCCGACTCCGGGCAGCACCACGGCCACACCAGTGTGTTCATGTTCATACCTGCCTGTCTCGTCCTTGCGACACGCTGAATGGTTCCGGTTGGGGCCATCGCAAATCGCGCCGCCACTCCCGGAGGTTGTCACTTGTCAAGGACGTGCCCCAGGGAACGGAGCGATTGAACGCTAGCCTGGTTTGTGTTTTGAGGTCAAGGCCAACGACCACCGTTATGCAACTGTGACTTCGCTTCTCAAACTCAAGCACATCCACCCCGGTCTTGTCCAGTCCTGGCCGGGCAGTAAACTGCGTCAGGTGAGCGTCGACCGGGCGACACCGGGGTCCCAGAGTTCGTTGCGCGAAGCCAACCGCGCACGGCTGGTGGACGCCATCAAGCGTTTTGGGGCCATCACGCAGGTCGAGTTGGCCGGCGCGACGGGCCTGTCGACGGCCACCGTGTCCACCATCGTCAAGGAGCTGGTGGCGGCCGGAGTGTTGATGACGGCCCCGGTCTCGCGGTCCGGGCGCCGCGCGCAGCAAGTCTCCCTGGCGAGGCAGCTTGGGATGGTGGCCGGCGTCCACTTTTCTCAGCGCATGCTGCGCATCGAACTCGCCGACATGGCCGGGACCGTGGTGGCCACGCAACACATGCCGCTGCCTTACGAGCATCGCGCCGACACGGGGATGGACCGCGCGGCGCGGCTCATCCACGACATGGTGGAGTCCGTCGGCGCCACACCGGAAGAGCTGTTGGGCGTCGGATTGGCGGTCGCGGCGCCCGTGGACGTGCGCACGGGCCTGCTATCCGTGCGGGGCGTCCTTCGCGGATGGGACGAGGTGGACATCCCCGGATCTTTCTCCAGGCGGATCGGCAAGCCTGTGTGGATCGACAACGACGCCAACCTCGCCATCGTCGCCGAGCACCGCTACGGCGCCGCTCAAGGATGCGACGCCGCGGTCTTCGTCGCCATCGGCCACGGGGTGGGAGCCGGACTGCTCGTGGACGGATGCGTGGTGCGGGGTCACGGCGGCATGGCCGGGGAGATTGGCCACGTGCGCGTGGTCGAGAACGGCAGGGTTTGTGTGTGCGGGAACCGTGGCTGCCTGGAGACCGTGGTCAATTCGGGCGTCCTGGTGGAGACGCTGCGCGCCACGCACGGCAACCTCGCGCTGCGGGACATCATCGCCAAGGCGCTGGCGGGAGATGTGGGGTGCACTCGGGTGGTCGCCGATTCGGGGGAGCACGTGGGGGCGGCCGTCGCCGCCCTGTGCAACGTGTTCAACCCCCAACGGGTGGTGGTGGGCGGGATTCTTGGCACGGCGGGCGAGATCGCCCTCGCGCCGTTGCGGGCCACCGTCGCCCGAGCAAGCCTGGCGAGCCAGTTTGCGGAACTAGACGTGGTCCAAAGCACACTCGGTGAGGCCGCCGAGGTCCGGGGAGCAGTGGCACTGGCCCTGGATTCGGTTGCCCTACCCATCGGAACACTGGAGGTGGCACATGTCTACTGAGATCTGGACCAACCATGCCCCGACCCCGGCCACGGCTCCGCCCCCAGGTGCCCCAGCCGTGTCCACCTCACCCTCGGCACCGGTGCTCTCGCTGCGCCGAGTCTCCAAGGCGTTCGGCCGCGTGCAGGCCCTCGACTGCGTGGACTTCGACATCTTCGCCCATGAGGTGGTCGGGGTGGTGGGAGACAACGCGGCGGGCAAGTCTGTCCTCGCCAAGGTCATCGCAGGCATTCACCAGCCGGACAGCGGCGATCTCTACCTGGACGGACGGCGTACCGCGATCCCGTCCCCCTCCGCCGCGCACGGACTCGGCATCGCCTCCGTCTTCCAGGAACTCGCCCTGTGCGAGAACCTCGACGTCGTCTCGAACCTGTTCCTCGGGCGGGAACTGGTGAAAAACGGACAACTCGACGAACGCGGCATGGAAGAGGTTACCCAGGAGGTGCTGGGACGCATCGGCGCCCGGATGCCCCCGGTGCACACCAAGGTGGGGGGCCTATCCGGCGGTCAACGTCAATCCACCGCTGTGGCCCGCGCGATGTTGGGGTCCCCTCGCGTGGTGGTGCTCGACGAGCCCACCAGCTCCCTGTCCATCGCACAGACCGCCGAGGTGCTCAACCTCATCGAACACCTGAGGGACATTGGCCACGGGGTCATGCTCATCAGCCATTCCCTCTCGGATGTCCAGGCGGTGGCCGACAGGCTCGTGGTGATGCGCCACGGACGGATCAACGGGGAAGCGCCGATGACGGACGTCTCGTATGAGGACATCATCGCCGCCATCACCGGCGTCCCCAATGAGCTGACGCGGGACTACCAGGCCAGGGCCCTGTTGCGCGTTCCCCTCTAACGGGCGCCGGCGCGTTCTCAGGTGTCAGTAGGCCCCGAGGATGTCCACGAGGAATACCAGCGTGGAACTGGGCGGCACGGTGTCGGTCCCCGCTCCGCCGTAGCCGAGTGCCGGCGGGACAACCAGGAGCACGCGGCTGCCCACCTTCTGCCCGGCGAGGCCTTCACCCCAGCCCTGGATCACGCCCGACAGGGAGAAAGCGGCGGGAACCGTCGCCCCCCAGGTGGAGTCGAACAGGGTGCCGTCCCACAGCCAGCCCGCGTACTTGACGGCGACCACCTGAGTGGCGTCGACCACCGGGCCCGTGCCTTCGATGAGGGGCTGGGCCACCAGATCGGCCGGAGGTTCGCCCTCCTGCGGCGCCATGGTGGGATTGCCTTCCTCATCAAAGTCGATGGCAGGAAGCCCCGCCGGGGGATCGACCGGAGCCCCGCTGGCCGCGTCCGGTAGCTGGGTGGTGGACCGGACCGTGATAGCCAAGAGCACCGACGGCTGGGGCACCAGGTCGGTAGACGTCGGGTCTGGCGAGGCGCCGTCAGCTTGGTCAGCTGGCGTCGCGGCCGCCGATGGCGTCGCATCGGGAGCCACGACATCGGGCGCCGGACGGCCGTAGACGAACCGCGCTCCGACCTTGGCCTGCGTGAACGCCGCCAACATGGTGGCCTCGGTGGTATCGACTGACAGGATCAGCGTCTCCGGTTCGCCGGTCTGGAAGGTCGACTCCAGTACCGAGCCGTCTTCCCCGTTGAACACCGTCGTCTCGAACACCACGAGGTCGCCCACCGCGATCTCCTCGCCCTCGCCGGCCGTCATGAAGGCCGCGGTCGGCTCGGTCAGGCGAAGCGGAAGCGGGAAGGACAGTTCGGGTTGGTTTCCGCCATCGTCCGGCCACCGGATATCAGAGACCGCCACCTCGTCCGGATCGGGCGTGTACGGCTCGGAATCCGGGCTGCCGCCGGAGCCACACCCGGCCAGCATGAGGGCACCGGCGACGATGGCGATCGTTGTGCGGATCATGGGTGAATCCTTCCTGGGCGGGACGAGGGCCACTCAGGCGACCGGGAGGCCCGCATGACGCGAACCTCCCGGCCACCCGAGTGGTGGAACGACAACGGCGCCAGTACTACTGGACCGTCACCGTGTACTTCTTGGAGACGTGCTGGGTCTTGACCGTCACGGTCGCGGTACCAGCCTTGACGGCAACCAGTTGGCCCGTCGAGGCGACGGCGAGAACCGAGCTGTCCGAGGAGGCATAGCGCACCTTAATCCCTGTCGCCTTGGCGGGGGAGTAGGTGCCCGAAACGTAGGCGATCTCGCCGACCTTCATCGCCGCGGGGACCGATGCGGCCACCTTGGTCGACTTGTAGGCCTTGGGCCGCTTGGCGACGACGGTCACGGCGACCGTGGTCTTGCCGCTCGGCCCGGTCACCGTAATGGTGGCCTTGCCCGCCTTCTTGGCCGCGATCCTGCCGGACGAGGAGACCGTGGCGACCTTGGTGTTGGACGACTTCCAGGTCACTGCGACCGGACCGGCCGGCGCATAATCCTTGGCCGCCAGCTTGATGGCCTTGCCCTTCACCAGAGTGACCGCACGCTGGGCCACCTTGACGGTGCCCGGCGCCGCGACCTTTGGCTCGGCCACGGCAAGACCCGCGACTCCCGCGGACAGCGCCTGCAGCGCGGACCGCAGGTCGGCCGCCGCGGCGTTCGGGTTGGCCAGCAATGCCTTGGCCGCGGTGAGCGCCGCGTCGACGGACTTCCACGAGGCCTCGGTGTAGGCATCCGGGCTGGCCAGCGCGAGCTGCGCCACGATCGAGGCGAGCGCCGCACGCGCGGAGGCCGCCTCATCGACCGTGGCGGGCTTCGCCGTCAAGGCGGCGATAGCCTGGCTGATAGCGGACGCTGCCGCGTCCGCCTGGGCCTGAGACGTCCCCGCCGGCGCGGCCTGCAACGCCTTGGCGGCGCTGAGGGCGGCGGCGAGCGGTGCCCAGCTATCGTCCGTGTAGGCGCCGGCCTGGAGTGCTCCGGCGGCACCGACGATGGCGTTCAGGGCCGTGAGGTTGCCGCGCTGGACCAGTCCGCTGCGCGCCTTGGCAAGGGCTGCCGTGGCGGCGTCGATCTGGGCCTGGGTGGCCGAGGTGTTGGCGAACGTAGCCGATGCCTGCGCGATGGCCTGCTGGAGTGCCGACCATGAGGCCGCCGTGTATGCGCCTGCCACGAGGGACGGGCTGGAGGCCTGGTTGATCGCGTCGGCCAGAGCGGCCGAATCCACCGGGGCTGCCGATTGCACGCGGACCGTGGCGGTACGCGAATAGGTGGCGTCACCAGAGGTGGCCACCACGGTCACCCGGGCGACGCCATCGTCGGTCGCCGTGAACTCGCCATCGGCGGTGACCGTAGCGCCGGCCGTGTTGACGTCCATCGGAGCGATCCGGTAGGCGAAGGTCGCCGTGTCATCGACGATCATGTCCGCGGGCAGCTGGAAGCCGGCCGCGGCCTGAGCTGGCGTGATGGTCTGATCGGCGAAGCGAACCTGATCGGCGAACAGCGTCACGTCCACGTCACCGAGGTTCGAGGTGAACGAACCGGCGTACACCACGACGGGGAAGCTATCGGACTTGGTGACGCCGCCCACGGTGACAGCGGCTGTGATCTCGGCGATGCCGGCGCCCGCGGGCGAGACGGTGCCGCCTGCGTCCACTGTCGCCACCGAGGCGTCGGAGGAGGTGTAGGCGACCTTGACCGTCGACCGGTCGGCGAGATCGAAGAAGCCGTCATCGCTGCGGGCAGCGGACAGGCCGGCGTCGATCGTGTTGGCCGGGGCGGCGGTGTTGAGGACAACGCCCGTCGGGATGGTCATGACCGTGCCGAGCTTCGGGCTGGGCGCGGAGGTGAGCGCGAAGCTGCCGGCGATGCCGGACACCGAGGAGCCGCCAATCCGCAGCGTCCAGGTGCCGAGATCCCAGGTCTTCGTGTCCGCCTCGTCGTCCCAGAACCACAGGTCCTCGGCCGGGACGTCGATGGTGACCGTCTTGGTGGCACCGGGGCCCAGCGCGATCTTCTCGAAGCCCTTGAGCTGGCGCTTGGGCCGGTCGATCCCGTCGGAACCGGGAGCGGTCACGTAGAGCTGGACCACTTCCTTGCCGACCACGGCGGAGGTGTTGGTGACGTCCACGGACACCGACAGGGTGTCATCGCCGGCGATCACCGGGCTGGCAACCTTCATGTTGGCGTAGTCGAACGAGGAGTAGGACAGGCCCCAACCGAAGGGATAGGACAGCGCCGCGTCGGTGTACAGATACGTGCGGCCCTTAGTGGTATCCGTGGGCAGCAGGTTGTAGTCGTTGACATGGCCAATCTCGAGGATGTCCGAGTACCACGAATAGGTCAGCTTGCCGGACGGATTGGCCTTGCCGAACAGGATCCGGCCAAACGCCTGACCCTGGGCCTGGCCGTTGTAGTTGGCCCAAATGATGGAGGGGACCGTGCATCCGGTGGTGCAGGTCCAGGGCTCACCATCCGGTGCGTCGCCGTCGGGTGCGTTCCACGGGTTGCGGAAGGCCTCGATATCGACCTGACCCACGGACTCGA
Organism: Bifidobacteriaceae bacterium; assembly: GCA_031266115.1. Classification (GTDB taxonomy): domain Bacteria; phylum Actinomycetota; class Actinomycetes; order Actinomycetales; family WQXJ01; genus JAIRRT01. The sequence goes on along the minus strand of JAISBQ010000294.1, from coordinate 540 downwards.
CCCAGACCACAGTCTTCGGGTTGAGCTGGCGGACCAACTGGACCAGTTCGGCCTGCCCACGGGGCAGATCGATGGAGTAGCGGTCCATCTCCTCGGCGGACTCACCCTGGCGGGTGCCGACCCGGACCACCACGGCCTTGGCGGCGCGAATCTGGGCGGCCTGGGCGGCGTCGATGGTCACGTCGTAGGCCGGGGGCTCGTACAGGAAGTACAGCGTGACCGGCGTGCCGGTGGGACCGGAGTAGGGGACGGACACGGCGGAGGAGGATTCGCCATCGGCGGGAACCGTGGCGACGATCTCCCCGGTCTCCGAACCGTCGCGGACGATGAAGCGGCCACCCTTGTAGATGTCGTTCGCGGTGACCGGGTTATCGGTGGCGGTGTCGGCCATGCCGGAGCAGAACCAGAAACCGGGGAAGACTTCCCCGTAAGCCAAACCGGGAGGGCACGAGGTGTCGGGGTCCGGAGGCGCGTACTGCCGTGACTCCGAAATCTGCTGCACAGAAACCTGGCTGGTGCCCGCCGGCAGGGTGGTGGTGA
>JAISBQ010000292.1 GCA_031266115.1 Bifidobacteriaceae bacterium | reverse complement strand
GATGGTCTGGGGCTCGATGGGACGCAACCCCGTGGCGAGGGTCGCGGCGGTCAACGAATCGCGTGTCACATCGCCCAAGTCCTGGAACCGGGAGTACGGATAGCCGGACGTGGTGGTGTACCCGTCCACCACCCAGACGACGCGACCGTCCACCACCGCGGGATAGACCCTCTCATCCAACGTCAGATAGGGGGCGACCTTCTGGACACGCATCGCAGGGTCACGATCGTAGAGAATCTGCGACTCGGACGTGACGCGGTCCGAGAACAAGATGTTCGTCGAACCGAACTTCAGGGCGTACAGCACTTTGTTGACAAGATTGCCCACGCTGGGACCGCCATCGCCACTGTAGGTGGTGTTCTTCTGGCCCTGCGGGGCGGCATCGTCGGGATAATCCAATTCCCACGGCTCAGTCCCCTCCGGCGCACCAACAATCGAATACTCGGGGCTGGACTGCCCAAAGTAGACGCGAGGCTCGTACTCCCCCAGCTCTCCGACCGGCGGAATGTCACCCTCGTAGAATGCTGGGCGCCCGTCGGTGTTTGTGGTGTTGCCGTAGGCAGCCACCACTCCATAGCCGTGGGTATACACGGTGTGCTGGTTAACCCAAGTCTGCGAGGAGGCATCCACCCCCGAGAGCTTGACATCACGCACGGCGATGACCGTGTCGCGCTTCTGACCCTCGATCTCGTACCGATCCACGGCCAGCACATCCGAGAAGTCGTAATACTGCTTGTTCTGCTGGAGTTGGCGGAACGTGGGCGGGACCACCGTCGGGTCGAGGAGGCGGATGGACGCTGTCGATTCCGCATCGTCGCGCAACGCTCCCGCCTCGGCCGTGGTCTTGGCCGAATAGGCGCCAATCTCAACGTCCTCAAGCCCGTAGGCGGCGAGCGTGGCGTCGATGTTGCGTTGGATGTACGGGCTCTCCTTGGCCTGAGCGTTCGGGTTCACGGAGAAGGTCTGCACCAGGGCCGGGTAGGCCCAACCGATGGCGAGCGCGGACACCACCATGAGACCGACACCCAACGCCGGCAGTCGCCAATTGCCCCGCACCGCGGTGAAAGCGAACAGCGCTGCGACGAACACCGCGATGATCGCCAGGATCGTCTTGGCGGGCAGGTTCGCGTTGATCGCCGTGTAGCCGGCGCCATGGAATCTGCCTGTCGCGCCGAGCAGCATGGAATAGCGGTCCAACCAGTATGAACACGCCACCACGAGGCAGACCAGCGCCGCCAACACGCCTAGCTGGGCGCGAGCGGCCCGTGTGATCCGCTCGCCCGGGCCGGGCAGGCCAATCCGAATCCCGCCATACAGGTAGTGCACGATCACGGCACCCAACAGGGCCACCACCACCATCGCGAGGAAGAACGAGGCCACGAACCGCAGCACCGGCAGCGTGAAGACGTAGAAGGACACGTCCATCGAGAACTGGGGGTCCACGTCGCCGAAGGGCTGACGGTTGAGGAACAGCAGCATCTCCTGCCAACGGCCTTGGGCCGCCCCACCGGCAAACAGCCCCACCACCACGGGTACACCGATCATCGCCACGCGACGCAGCGGCTCGAACGCCTCGCGATACCGGTCCATCGCCTGGAGCGACGCCGTGGTCGGCACGTAAACCGGCCTGGAGCGGTACGCGATGGTCAGCGACACCCAGGTCGCCACCCCCAGGACGAGCGCCGCGACCACGAACAGAACAATCCTCGCCACCCATTGCGTGGTAAACACGGTGAGGAAATCGAGGTGGTCGAACCAGAGGATCTCGGTCCACACGCGCGACGCCGCCACGAGAATCAAGGCGAGCACCACCAGCACCAACACAGTCCACACCAGCGGACCACGCTTGATGGGTGGGGCGCCGGAATCGCGGGGCGGAGGCTTAGGCCGGGACGGGAAGTTGAACGTTGGGAACACGCGAATACCTTGTCCTCACGTGACGACCCCTAGGTCGCCTGGGTGGTTGGGTAAGCCCTCAGTGTCCCACACCGTCCCGACCTGGCAGATGTGTCGCCGCTAGGGTCCTGGCATGGACATTAGGGATGGCGACGGACGGGCTGGCCGGACGCCATCGGCGGCGGGGGTTCCGGTCATCGTGCGCCGGTCGCCGCGACGGCGCAAGACTGTCTCGGCCCACCGCGAGGGCGAGGCATTGGTGGTCAGCATCCCGGCCGCCTTCACCACACGCCAGGAGCGTGAGTGGGTGGCCACCATGACCCAGCGCCTCATGGCACGGGAGGCTCGCGGTCGCCTTGACGACGAGGCGTTGGCGCGCCGTGCCCGGCGCCTGTCGGAGAAATACCTGGGCGGCCAGGCCCGACCCGTGTCGGTGACCTGGGCCTCAAACCAGCGCACACGATGGGGATCGGCGACGAAAGCCGATCGCACCATCCGACTGTCCATGCGCCTGGCCGAGGCGCCGGGATGGGTGGTGGACTACGTGCTCCTCCACGAACTGATTCACCTGGTTGTCCCTCACGGCCACGGGCCCCAGTTCCGCGCGGCTCTCGCCCGGTATCCCCACGCAGACATGGCCGAAGGGTTCCTCCGGGGCCTCGCCTGGGCACAGTCCCCGGGCGTTCGCAGCGACCAGGACGCCCCCGACCCACAGGCCCTGTTCTGACGCCGAGTTTCAGGTTTCGGGGCTGAAACCGCCCATGGGAGCCCGCAAAGGTGAAACTCGACGCTCTGGAGGGCCGCATCCTCCGCCGAATTTCAGGGTTGGGGGCGGGAGGTCACTCGCCGGGGTTCTCGGTGCTGCCCTCGTCGAGGAGTTGGGCGATGGCGGCATCGACGTCCGCGTCGGCGCTCGCCCGCTGCGCGCGGTCGCGGACGAACTGTGACGGCTTGCCCAGTTCCTCGGCGTCCGGCAGCAGGTCGGGGTGCGACCACAGGGCTTCACGGCCGGCGGTGCCGTCCGTTTCGGCAACCGCCCGCCACAGCGTCGCCGCCTCCCTGGCTCGACGCGGCCGCAGTTCCAACCCAACCAGGGTGGCAAAGGTGCGCTCCGCGGGACCGCCGGTCGCTCGACGGCGGCGGATCATCTCGCCGAGCCCCACGGCGTGGGGAAGCCGTCCATCCACCGCCTGGCTGGCGATGTCGTCGACCCACCCCTCCACCAGCGCCAACGTGGTTCCGAGGCGCGCCAGGGCCGCCTCTTGGGCAGGGGTGTGGCGGATGGCCGCGACGCCGGCCAGGGCCTCACGCACCTGCGCCTGATCGGACAGGTCCACTGAACGGACGGCCTCTTCGATCCGTTCGACATCGATCTCGATCTCGCGCGCGTACGCTTCCACCGCTCCCATGAGGTGGGGTCCGAGCCAGCGCGCGTGGGTGAACAGGCGAGCGCTGGCGGCCTCCCGCACAGCGAGGAACAGGCGCACCTCCTCAAGCGCTATGCCCAGCCCCTGGGCAAAATGATCGATGGCGTTCGGCGCCAAGCCCGTCGAGCGAGGGTCCGTGAGGGGAAGCCCGATGTCGGTCAGGCCCATCACCTCACGGGCCA
>JAISBQ010000254.1 GCA_031266115.1 Bifidobacteriaceae bacterium | reverse complement strand
ACCGCCACCTGTGGACACCGTGGATGGCCAGGACGGTGTGGCTGGGATGCCGGAGGTTCCCACGGAGCCTGCATCGACATGGGTTGGCCCACCAGATGCGACCTTGGCAGGAATCGCTGCGCCGGGTGTGGGCGCCACAGGTGAGGTGGAGACCGGAGGGGAGAGCGAGGTAGCTCGACGAACGCCAGCGCATCGAAGGTTGTGGCGTCGATTAGGGTTTCATCCACGTCCACGCGGGTCCTGTCTGGCAAGACCGCGCGAGTCCGGGTTGCGGTGAAATTGAAGGATGGCACTGTTCCGGTGGGCACGGTGAGGCTCGTGTGGGGGGCGAAGAAGTCGGACTCGATGAGGGTTCGGTTGCGTGCGTCACACCGTGGCGCGGTCACTGTGAGGATTCCTGGATTGAAGCGTGGGACACACAAGCTCACTGCAACATTCATTGATGCCACGGGCGCAGTGGCCAAGGGGAAGGGCAGGGCGAAGGTGGAGGTGGTGAAGAGGCCGGGAGCATCGACGTCGGCGCCACCATCCTCGCGACCGACCGGCGCGAGGTAGTGGTCGGTCTCTTCGGGGTCGTTACCCTGGTCTGAGACTGGCCGACGGGTTCTTATCCACAGTCCGTGGGGCTAGCGCCTGGTGGGTGTCGCAGGGCGGGTCTAGCCTCGCGGCCATGGTTGAGCATGGTGGCACACCTGGCTGTGCCGTCGAGGCGCCCGGCGTGGTCACCGTGGCATGAGCCGGCATCGACAATCGCTATCACGTTCCGGACTGGTCGGGGGTGCGGGACGCGATACCGGGATGGGGACAGTGGGAGCGGGTCGCGGGAGGCGAGTGACGCGGAGGCCACCGCATCGGGAACATGGCGTCCCTAATCCCGCGAGCGGGCGAGAACGGACACGCCAGGGAGGCGGCGGTCTCGACCTGCGTCTGATGGTGCCCGCGCTCGCGGCATGGTTCGCGGTCGCAGTGTGCCTCCCCGTGTCGCCTGGCGCCATCGGCGTGGCGGGTGCCGCGGCGGTGGTCGCTGCCGCCGGGCTAGGCGCCGTCGCCACGGTCGGCGGGTGCACGAGGCGCGGATGGCTGGGTCTAGGTGCTCTCAGCATCGGAGCGGTCGGGCTTGTGCTGGTCTCGCTCGGGGGGCAGGGTGCGTTGGCGCGGACTGCGCCCCTCGTCGCGGCGGCAGTCAGAGGCGAGAGTGTTCGGGTCGAACTGTCGGTAGACCAGGTACCGCGAAGCCTGGGTCCCTCGCAGTTCGGCGGCGGGGAACGAATAGCCGTCGAGGGGAGTGCCCGTGAGGTGGTTGTGGTGCCCGACGGCCCCGACACGCCGCCTACCCAGGGGCGGCGGTACGCCCGGCTGGGTGGACGTCCAGCCCGAGTGGTCGCCTTCATCATTCTCGACGGTGACCCCGGCGACTGCTCGGAGAGTGGCACCCACCGTGCGCGAGACGCGAGCCTGGCCTCCGACGTGAGTTCGACCGGCGGCGCGCGTCCGGCCGATGGTGCGTGTTTGTCCGGCGACGCGGAATCGGCCGATGGCGTCGGGCTGGGTGACATCCTCATTCTCCGGGGGCGCGCGGTGCCGGGCGAGGCGGCCGACCGTGCGCGTGTGATCCTCCCTGGTGCCTCGATCGAGAGCGTCCGGCCGCCCACGGAGTGGCGTGGGGTGGTCTCGCGGCTGCGTCAGGGGCTGATGCGGGCCGCGGCCACCGTCCCGGGCGACGCCGGGGCGCTGATACCGGGGATCGCCATCGGCGACTTGTCGGCGGTGCCCAAGGACCTGGACCAGGCGATGAAGGGTTCGTCGCTGACCCACATCACGGCCGTGAGCGGTGCCCACGTCGCCATCGTGCTCGGGGCCGTGCTCGTGCTCGCGGCGGCGGTGCGAGCGCCGCGAGCCGTCCGCGTGGGGCTCGGAGTAATCGCGTTGGGCGGCTTCGTGGCGCTCGTGGGCCCCGGCCCGAGCGTGCTGCGCTCCGCCCTCATGGGCGCCGTGACACTGCTCGCGCTGGGACTTGGGCGCCGCCGTGCCGCTCTCGGCGCGCTCGGGGCATCGGTGCTGGTGTTGCTCGCTGCCGATCCGTGGATGGCGCGCGAATACGGCTTCGCCTTGTCCGTGGTGGCCACGGCCGCGTTGATCGTGCTCGCTCCGGGCTGGCAACGGGCACTTGAGCGTCACGCGCCGCGCGTGCTCGCTGCCGCAGTCGCCGTCCCTGCGGCCGCACAGGCGGCGTGTGGGCCCATCATCGTGCTCTTCGCCGGCCAGGTGTCCGTGGTCGGCGTGGTCGCCAACCTGGCGGTCATCCCAGCCGTCCCACTCGCCACGACGAGCGGCGTGGTCGCGTGCCTGCTCGCTCCGCTGGGCGGATGGTGGCTCGAGGTGCCCTTGCGCTTGGCAGCGGTGGGATCGGGCTGGATCGCATGGGTGGCGCGCTGGTCCACATCCCTGCCCGGAAGCGTTCTCGCGTGGCCCGCGGGAGTGGTCGGGGCGGTCGCACTAGTCGGAGTGACCGTGGGTGGCCTCGCCGGCGGGAGATGGGTGACCCGGCGCCGAAGGCGCAGGTGGGTGGCGGGTGTGACTGCCGTGATCCTC
>JAISBQ010000158.1 GCA_031266115.1 Bifidobacteriaceae bacterium | reverse complement strand
CCGGACCGCGCTGGCCAACGCCCGCAACTGGGCTGCGATGTTCTCCAAGGCCACCGCCTGGAGTTCCCCGCGTTCCCCCAGGTTTGCGTCATAGGTCGCGAGGGCGTCCTCGGCAGCCTCGCCAGGTTGGGACAGCTGGTAGATCATGCGCCGCCGCCGGAAGTCCTCGAGCGTCGAGACCCTCGAGGTGTCCGGGAAGGCCAGCAGGTTTCCCCACTCGGGCCTGGCGAGGGTGTCGATGGCGCTGGCCACCTCCTCCAGCTCCACTGGATCGCCGTGTGCCGCTAGGACCGTGGCCACCTCTTCCGGGCGCAGGTGAACGGCGAAGCGTTCCTTCTCGGCTACGAACACCTTCATGATCCGGCGGTACAGCCTCGCCTTCGGTGCGGTCGCATAGGCGAACGGCGCGTACCGGATGAGGTCCTGGTCTGACACGCGGAACAGTGTGTCATCTACCTGTGACACCGAAGACTCACGTCGCCGCTGAAGCCGGACGCCCACGTCCAGTGGCCCCCGCCCGCAGATTCCCAGCCACCCCGCCCGCAGATTCCCAGTCACACATGCTTGCGAGCGGCGTTGATCAGGTAGGATGACGCAGTGGCAATGCACATCAACACTCCATTGGGTGAGGTCCTCCCTCGTCACGCGCGCACCCCCCTGGCTGATGCTCTGAACGACACGCGAGTGGTCCTGCTCAACGGCGCCCGGCAGTGCGGCAAGAGCACGCTCGCGGCCGCGATGGCCAACGAGAAGGGCTTGGCATGGTGGAGCTTGGATCGGCAGGCAACCCTGACCGCTGCCCAGGGTGACCCGACGGCTTTCGTGCGCGAGGCTCCGGCTATGGTCATCGACGAGGTTCAGCGTGCGCCAGAACTGCTGTTGGCGATCAAGGAGGTCGTCGATATGGATCCCGCGCCGGGCCATTTTCTCCTCACGGGGTCTTCCCACGTGATGAGCTTGCGAGCGGTCCCCGACGCGCTGCCTGGTCGGATGGAGACCATTGAGTTGTTCCCACTGTCGCAAGGGGAAATCGAGGCGACGCCCGATGGGTTCGTCGATGCCGCCTTCGCACGGGGTCCGGAACTCCGAGCTGGCAAGCCCGAGACCCGTGCCAGCTACGTGCACCGCATTGTGCGCGGTGGATTCCCTGAGGCTCTGGCCCGCGAGGGACCGCGGCGCAAGCGGTTCCACCGGTCCTATGTCGCAGACCTCATCGACCGCGAAGTGACCCAGGTCGCCGATGTTGAACGCACACCGCAGATGAGAGCACTGGTCCGCATTCTCGCGAGTCGCTCCGGCACCGTCCTGTTCGCTAATCAGCTGGCCTCGCGGCTGGAGCTGGCCCATGGCACGGTGCAGCGGTACCTGGCATTGCTGGAGGAAGTTTTCTTGATCAAACGAATCCCGGCGTGGACCGGGGGTGTAGCCGGGAGGGCCATCCATGCGCCGAAGCTCGCCTTCGTCGATTCTGGGATCGCCGCGAGCGCGTTGGGTTTGGATCAGGTGGGCCTGGAGCCCATCGGTGCGCCGTTGGGTGGGCTCCTGGAAGCATTCGCGGCGATGGAAGTCCGTCGTCAACTGACGTGGGCAGACACGACCGCTGAGCTATTCCATTACCGGAGCCGCGACAAGATCGAGGTCGACCTGGTGCTTGAGGATGACAGGGGTCGAATCATCGGCATGGAGGTGAAGAGTTCGGCCAGCCTCACCGGGCGGGAGTTTTCCGGGTTGAGGCACCTGGAGGCTCGTCTCGGCGAGAGATTCCTCGCCGGTTATGTTCTCTACCTCGGCGACCAGGTATTGCCGTTTGGCGGGAAGATGCGTGCCTTACCACTCAACGCCATCTGGTTGGCGAGCGCCTCGTGAGATGTCTACCCCGGACGATGGCGCTCGGCGGCCGCCTGTCGCGCCGCGAGGCGAACGGTGACAACCAGGCCACCGCCGTGGCGTGGCGTGAGAGTCAGTGTTCCGTGATGGGCGTGGACGATGGACTGGGCAATGGCGAGGCCGAGACCAAATCCAGGCAGGTCGCTATGCGCCCGCCCCGTGCCGCGTTGGAATGGCTCCGTGAGCGTTCGCGCCACCTCGGGATTGATGTCATTGCCGGTGTTCTCGACGGTGAACACCACGGTCCCGTGCTGGGTGCTGGTGGCTGCCCAGATGGCACCGTGGTCAGGGAGGTTGTGGACGATGGCGTTGTGCAGAAGGTTGACGGCCATCTGGCCCAGCAGGGTGTCTGAACCGGAGACGGGAGCGGCATCGCCGACAGTGTCGATCGTGATGCCGCGCTTCTCCGCCAGCGGGAGCAGAGTCTCGGCCGCGTCTTCGACGATGAGCGACAAGTCGAGGCGTTCGGGGACGAACGAGCGCTGTTCCGCGCGACTGAGTATGAGCAGCGCCTCGGTCATGGCGATCGCCCGGGCGTTGACGGTGTGGAGGCGCGCCACGAGTTCGTCGGCGTCATAGTCCGGGTCCTTGCGCGCCACGTCGAGCAAGGTTTGTGTGACCGCCAGCGGTGTGCGCAGCTCGTGGGAAGCGCTGGCCGCGAACCTTTGCTGCTCGGCGACATGCGCTTCGAGCCGGGCGAGCATCGCGTCGAAGCTGTCCGCGAGTTCGCGGAACTCGTCGTGGCGCCCCTCCAAGTCGATTCGGTGCGATAAGGACCCACCCGCGGCTTTGCGTGTGGCGGCAGTAATCCGGGACAAAGGAGCCAGCATCCGCCCGGCGAGCATCCATCCTCCTACCAGTCCGAATGCCAGCAGGAATCCCATGACGAGGACCCACGAGATGGCAATGGAGTGCAAGATGTCGGCGCGGACCAGCATTCCCCGTGGGCTGACACCCACGTCCGGCAGCGAACGCAGGACGATCGCCCACACAATAGCGAGCACCAACGTTCCCGCGATCAGCACCAGCGCCGCATAGGAGAGCGTCAGTTTGAGGCGTACGCTCGGGCCGGGCTGCCTATCCATGCTCCCCGACTCCGTCTCCGTATTTGCTTCCCGCGTCCGGTCCGGCATCGATGCGATACCCCACACCCGGGACGGTAGCGATCACCCACGGCTCGCCGAGCCGTTTGCGTAGTGCCGAGACGGTAATGCGCACCGCGTTGGTGAACGGGTCGGCATTCTCATCCCACGCCCGCTCGAGGAGTTCTTCGGCACTGATGACACCGCCATCGGC
>JAISBQ010000139.1 GCA_031266115.1 Bifidobacteriaceae bacterium | reverse complement strand
CAACCGTGGTCCGAGGCGGTGCATCGAGGCGCAACACGCGCCCAAGGCCGGCCTCCACGTCGCCCTGGACGGTCCGAAGACCAGGTTGCGCAGCCCATCCGTGGAAATCGCCTCCGTCGTACGCCAGATCCAGGCGGAGCCGAAGAGCACCCATGGCGACATCGGGCGGCGGACTAGTCATCCAGCCACGGTACCGGCCCCATGGGGCCGGTACCGAGTCGGTCCCCCACCCCCGCGGGCACTACGATGCCGCGGGTGAGCACTCCCTCGCCGTCAACGCTGTGCATCGACTGCGGCGGTGGCGGCATCAAGGCCGCCGTGTTGGACGCCGAGGGCACGGCTCACGCGCAACCGGCGCGCATCCCCACCCCATACCCCCTGCCCCCCGCACGGCTCCTGCGTGTGGTACGCACCATGGCGGCGCAGCTACCGGCCTGCGAGCGAGTCACGATGGGTCTACCGGGAATGATCCGCCATGGCGTGGTCATCTGGACCCCCCACTACATCAATCGGGGCGGGCCGCGCACACGCGTCGACCCGGACCTGGTCGCCGCCTGGACGGGATTCGACATGGCCGCGGCGCTTGGCGAAAGCCTCGGAGTCCCGGCCCTGGTGCTCAACGATGCGGAGGTCCACGGCGCCGGGGTGATCGCCGGGACCGGACTGGAGTTGGTTGTGACGTTCGGTACCGGATTGGGGTCGGCGCTGTTCGATGGCGGCGCCCTCGCCCCCCACTTGGAGCTGTCACACGCGCCGTTCACCAGGACCGACACCATCGACGAGTACATCGGCGAACACGAGCGCAAAGCCCTCGGGGATCCAATCTGGTCACGGCGCGTGCGCAAGGTGATCGTCGCGCTACGCCCGGTGGTCCGCTGGGACCGTCTCTACGTGGGCGGCGGCAACTCGCGGATGATCACCCCGACCACCCTCGCCAAGTTCGAGGACGACATCGTCGTCGTGTCCAACACCGCGGGCATCAGTGGAGGGGCGCGGGCGTGGGCGCTGGGGCCATGGGCGAAGGAGGTGGCACCGCATGGGTAGGACCCTCGTCATCACGAACGATTTCCCCCCACGCATGGGCGGGATTGAGACGTTCGTCCACGAGTTGACCAGCCGTCTGCCGCCTGAGCGTCTCGTGGTGCTCACGGCTTCCATGCCGGGCGCGGGCGATGTCGACGCAGGGTTGGGCTTCCCCGTGCACCGCATGGCGACGTCGACGCTCCTGCCCACTCGCGCGGCACGCCACGAGGCCGCGGATCTCATCGACGCCTACGGCTGCGACTCGGTGTGGTTCGGGGCGGCGGCGACCCTGGGACTCCTGGCTCCCGCACTTCGACGCACCGGGCGGGTACGCAGGATTGTCGCTTCCACCCATGGGCACGAGCGGACCTGGGCTCGCGTAGGCGCCGGGCGCCGGGTGCTGCGACGGATCGCCGGAGCGGTCGATGTGTTGACCTACATCTCCGAACCCGTGCGCGCGGCCCTGGCCACCGCCATGCCCACCGCCCCACCTCGCCTCGTCAGGCTGACACCTGGTGTCGATCTGGCGGCGTTCACCCCCAACGATGGCGGTGGAAGCAGCGATGCCGTCCGGCGCCGGTTCTCCCTCGGATCCGGTCCCGTGGTGGTGTGCGTCTCACGGTTGGTGAAGCTTAAGGGCCAGGACGTGTTGCTGCGGGCCTGGCCGGCGGTGCTGCGCGCACACCCGGAGGCAATGTTGGTGGTGGTGGGTGACGGGCCGCGCCGCCACACCCTGGAGACGATCGCCGACCGCCTGCGGGTCACCGAGTCCGTGCGGTTCGCCGGACCACAGCCCTATGCGGCGATCCCCGGGATCTATGCGGCGGCCAGCGTCGCCACGCTGCCCACACGACCGGTCGCGGCTGGACTGGTTTCAGAGGGTCTGGGTGCCGTGACGTTGGAGGCCTCCGCGTCTGGGCTCCCCGTCATCGTCGGCAGGACTGGCGGCGCCGTCGAGGCTGTGCGTGACGGAGTGACCGGGTTCCTCGTTGATCCGCGGGATCCCGGCGCGATCGCCCATCGAATAGTCGACCTCCTCGCGGACCCGGCCCGCGCCACGGCCATGGGCGCCGCGGGGCGGGCATGGATGGCGAGCGAGTGGAGTTGGCAGGCGCGGGCGGAGTTGTTGGCCCACCTCCTCGACCCGGACGCACCCGCATAGTCGTCCAAGCACCAGGTCGATCCGGCTGTGCGCCTATTCCTCCAGCCGGTAGCCGAGGCCTCGGACGGTGACCAGGCGCGAGGGGGAGGTCGGGTCGGGCTCGATCTTGGCACGCAGGCGTCGGACGTGGACATCCAGGGTTTTCGTGTCGCCGAAATAGTCGGCTCCCCAGATCCGCTCGATGATTTGCCCGCGGGTGAGCACGCGCCCAGCGTGGCGCAGGAACAGCTCGAGCATGGAGAACTCACGCAACGGCAGCGTGAGTTCGTTGCCATCCACACTCACCCGATGGCGTTCGGCATCGAGCGAGATGCCGTTGACTGCGAGGACGCCAGCATCGGATTCACCCGACCGCGGCCGGCGGTGGCGCAACGCCGTGCGGATGCGTGCCAGCAACTCGGGGGTGGAATACGGCTTGGTCACGTAATCATCCGCACCCGATTCCAGACCCACGACAATGTCGCCCTCGGAGTTCTTCGCGGTCAGCATGATGATCGGCACGTCGCTCACCAGCCGGATCCGCCGGCAGACCTCGATACCAGGAACCTCGGGAATCATGAGATCCAGCAGAATCAAGTCCGGCTCGGCCTCCTCGAACTCCGCCAGGGCCGCTGCCCCATCGGCGACGGCGCGAATCTCGTATCCCTCGCGGCGCAAGAGGAACCCGAGTGCCTCACGTAGCGTGTCCATATCTTCCACAAGCAGCAGATCAGTCACCGGGTACCTCCATGTCCAGGGTCTCGTTCAGTGGGAGCGTCAAGGTGAACGTAGACCCGGCGCCGAGGGCTGACGCCACCTCGACGCGCCCACCGTGACTGAGAGCCGTATGTTTGACGATCGACAATCCGAGTCCGGTCCCTCCGGTGCGCTGCGACCTGGCCGAATCGGCCCGGTAGAACCGCTCGAATATCCTCTCGGTATCCGCTTGGTCGATCCCTATCCCTTGGTCGATCACGCTGACCGCCGCAGTCATCTCCGCACGGTCGACCCGCGTGGTCACCGTGATTCTCGACCCAGCAGGCGAGTAGTTGATGGCGTTGGAAATGAGATTCTCCACGGCGGTGGTGAGGGCGTCGAAGTCGCCCCACACCTCGGCGTCCCGTGACTTGGTAGACAACCGCACGTCGATGCTCTTCCCTTCTGCCGATGTCGCTTGCCGCTGTTGAGCGACTCTTACTGCCTCTTCCACGTTGACTCGACCAAACCTCTCCCGCGCCCCACCGTCTTGCACAATCGCCAACGAGATCATGTCCTCGGTCAGCCGACCCATGTGATCGGCGACCGACCGAAGACGCGACGCGAAATGCCGGACGGCAACGGCGTCATCGGCGGCGGACTCCATGGTGTCAGCGATGAGATCGACGGCGGTAATCGGGGTACGCAACTCGTGACCGATGTTCGAGATGAAGTCCCGTCGCAATTCCTCGGTCCGCACCTGGTCGGTTCGGTCCGTGATGGCCAAGAGAATCCACCGGCCATCCAAAATGGCCGCCTGGACAACGACGTGATGGAGGGGGCCGAGGGTATCGAGCGTGTAGGGACGCGTGATGGTCTCTCCCGCCGTCCACACCTCATCCGCCAGATCGGCCAGCTCCGAGTGTGTCAGGACACCTTCGGAGGCCAACGGCAGGGTCTTGGCGAGTTCGCTCGCGTGGACGATGACGTGGAACGGCGTGACGATCACCGCATACCCGCCGTAAGCCTCGGCCGTGGTGATGGCCTCCTCGGGCAGCGCCTGGGGTGAGGCGGGCCGCCGGCGCAGATGCCGCCACAGCGCCAACCCGCCTGCTCCACACCCGATTCCCGCGATCAGCCCGACCGCCCCGATCAGGATGTGCGCCGTTGCCTCCGACACGCCTTCACCCTACTTGCCGCACGCGCACCGCGCGGCGCACCCGCCGCGTCCGGTTCATCCGAACCGTCCGGCGACATAGTCGGCGGTGGCCTGTTGGCTGGGGGACGTGAAGACGGTGGTCGTATCGTCGTATTCGACCAGCCGGCCCGGCTTGCGCGCGCCGTCGATGGTGAAGAAGGCGGTCTTGTCGCTGATCCTGGCGGCCTGGGCCATGTTGTGGGTGACGATGACGACCGTGTAGCTGGCCCGCAGGCCCGCCATGAGATCTTCGATCGCCAGCGTGGAGATCGGGTCGAGCGCTGAACAGGGCTCGTCCATCAGCAGCACATCAGGCTCAATGGCGATGGCACGGGCGATGCACAGGCGTTGCTGCTGCCCGCCGGATAGGGACGAACCGGGTTTGCCGAGACGGTCGCGCACCTCGTCCCACAAGCCAGCCGCGCGCAACGACCGCTCGACCACGTCGTCGCCGTCGTGCCTGGACAGGCGCCGGCGCTGCAGACGGACGCCGGCCAGGACGTTGTCCCTGATCGACATCGTTGGGAAGGGGTTGGGCCGTTGGAAGACCATGCCCACTCGTTGACGCACGAGGACGGGATCCACACCTGTGGCGTAGACGTCCTCGCCATCCACGCTGACCGAGCCGGTGACACGAGCGCCGGGAATAACCTCATGCATCCGATTGAGGGTTCGCAGCAGTGTGGACTTGCCGCATCCGGAGGGACCGATGAACGCGGTGATAGACCGGGGAGCGATGGTCAACGAGACGTCCGCGACAGCCTGAAAGGATCCGTAATAGGCGTTCAGGGAGGTGATGTCGATGGCGGTGGACATGGGAGTGTGCCTTTCAGCGGGTCTTGGGAGCGAATACGCGGGCAACCAGGCGGGAGGAAAGATTGAGCACGAGGACAAAAGCGATCAGCATCAAGGCGGCGGTCCAGGCCCGGTCGTCATACGCCGCGACATCTGTCCCCTTGAACTTCCACTGTTGATAGATGAATACCGGCAGCGTGGTCATACGCTCGGAGAACAGGTTGTAGTTCATCGCGTCGGAATACCCCGCGACCAGGAGCAGCGGAGCGGTCTCGCCGACAATTCTTGCGACGCCGATCATCACCCCCGAGACAATTCCGGACATCGCTGTTGGCAACACGATCTTGCCGATGGTGCGGTACTTGGGAGTCCCGAGCGCGTAGGCGGCCTCACGCAGATCGTCCGGAACGAGCCGCAGCATCTCCTCGGATGTGCGGACCACATTGGGAATCATCAACAGCGACAGTGCGAGCGCGCCCGCCAACCCCGACCGTGCGCCCGGCCCGAGGACCAGCGAAAACACGGTGTAGGCGAACAGTCCGGCCACGATCGACGGGATGCCGGTCATGACATCGACGAGGAACGTGACCGTCCTGGCGAAGGCACCTCGGCCATATTCCACGAGGTAAATCGCGGCGGCGATCCCGACGGGCACCGACAGAGCGATGGTAGCCCCGGTGATGAGACCAGTTCCGAGAACGGCGTGCAGAGCCCCGCCACCCGCGCCCACCACGCCGCGCATGGAGTTGGTGAGGAAGTCGGTGTCGAACCGTGCCAGCCCGCGGCTGAAGGCAGTCCAGGCCAGCGAGGCGAGCGGAACGAGGGCGAGGATGAACAACACCCCGATCACCCATGTGGCGGCGGTGTTCGCGGCGCGGCGTCCACGCCGCACGGTGCGGGTGGTCAGGGTCAGGGTCGGCGCCCTATCGAGAACGATGACGGCCATGGGCTTACGCTCCTTGCCGCGCGCCGCGCGCGACCATGCGCCGGGCGAGGTAGTTGACAACAAAGGTGATGACGAACAGGATCAGGCCCAATCCGATCAGGGCGTTGATCTCCATCCCATAGGCTTCGGGGAAGTTCTGGGCGATCGCGGCGGCGATGGTGTTGGGATTCGTGTTGCCCAGCAGTCTGATGGTCACGAGGAACGGGGTTGGAGACAACACCATGGCGATCGCCATCGTCTCCCCCAACGCGCGGCCGAGGCCCAACATCGCTCCTGACACGATCCCGGAGCGCGCGAACGGGAAGACTGCCATGCGGATCATCTCCCACTTGGTGGCTCCAAGCGCAAGCGCTGCCTCGACGGCAAGGGTTGGCGTCTGACCGAAGACCTCCCGGCACACCGCCGCGATGATCGGCAGCACCATCACGGCGAGGACCAGCGCGGCGGTCAAGATGGTCCGGCCCGTGGCCGAGGGCTGCCCCGCGAAGAGTGGAAACCATCCAGCATGGGTCGCAAGCCAGCCATATAACCCCGCCGTCATCGGTGCGAACACCATGAGCCCCCACAGTCCGTAGACCACGGAGGGGATGGCGGCCAGGACATCGACGATGGCGCCCAACGGTCCCGCGAAGCGACGGGGGGCGTACATGGTGATGAACAGGGCCACTCCGATTGCCACGGGGATCGCGAAGACGAGAGCCAAGGCGGCGGCCCAGATGGACCCGAAGGCGAGAGGCCCAGCCAGCTGCCAAAAGCTCGATGCCCCTTCGGGCAGGTCACCCTGCCCGGCGCGCACTGCGGGCAGCCCGCGCGCGAGCAGGAACAGGCCGACGCCGGCGAGCGCGACCAGGATGGTCGCGCCCGCCGCGGTGGCCGCCGTGCGGGCTACGCGGTCCCCGGCCCGCTCGGTGCCACCGCCGCGCCGCATGGGGCGGCCCGGTGTCGGCGCCCGCAGGCCTGGCGGGCTGGCCTGCCCCACAGATGCGCGGTCTTCGAGGACGGTTCCCACGGCCGGTGCTCCGGGTGCTAGTGGATCGCGGCGACGGCGGCGGTGACCTTGGGCTCGAGGTTCGGGTCCCCGGTGATCGGGGCCGATCCGGCGTTCTCGGCCGCCGCGGCCTGGCCCTCAGGTGAGATCACATAGTCGAAGAAGGCCTTGGCAAGGTCCCCTTGCGCCGGGTCGCCGTAGCTCTCGCAGCCGATCAGGTAGGAGATGAGGATCAGCGGGTAAACCTCCCCCTCGGCGACCGTCCGGTTGATGTCCACCACGACATCGACCCCTGCGCGACCCTCCTGGAAGGTCGACACGCCCGCGGCAGCCGTCGCGGCGGCCGGGGAATAGGAGACGTAGGACTCACCCACCTGGATGGCGGCGGTACCCAGGGCGTCGGCACGCGAAGCGTCGAGGTATCCGATGGCGCCTTCGGTGGCGGCGATCGTCTCGGCCACGCCGGAGGTGCCCTCCGCAGCTTCGCCAGTCAGGGATTCGGGCCAGTCCTCGACCTTGCCATCGGCCCACACGCCGCCGGAGGTCTGGTCGAGATAGTCCGTGAAGTTCGCCGTGGTGCCCGAGCCGTCCGACCGATGCACCGCCGTGATCGCCAGATCGGGAAGCTCCACGCCATCGTTCTGGTCGACGATCGCGGCATCGTCCCAGGTGGTGATCTGACCGGTGAAGATGGAGGCGATGGTCGCGGCGTCCAGGTTGAGCGAGTCGATGCCCGGCAGGTTGAACGCAACGGCGATAGGCGAGATATACACCGGAATCTCGACGAGGCCGGAACCGTCGGCGCATGAGGCGAAGCCTCCCGCGGCAATGTCCTCGACGCCAAAGGCCCCATCGGATCCAGCAAAGGCCAAGCCCCCCTCTTGGAAGGCCTTGCGGCCATCGCCCGAGCCGGTCGGGTCATAGTTGACGGTGACCGAGGGGTTGAGGGAAGCGAAACCGGCGCGCCAGGCCTCTTGCGCGGCGCTTTGCGAGGTGGCACCGCCACCGTTGAGGGTGCCGGCGAGGCCGGCACCGGGCTCGGGGGGAACGTCATCGTCCGCCGCATCAGCGGAAGTCAGGGGCGCCGGCTCGTCGGTCTCGGCGGCATCGGTCTCGGCGGCCTGATCATCGGCGGCGTTCTCGTTGGTCGCACAGCCGGTCAGGCTCAGAGCGACGGCCATGGCGATCGCTGTGGCCGCAGGAATGAGGCGAAGTCTCACGGTTCTCCTATCGGATGGCTGGACGCGGACTGTCCGGTCCAGCGCCGAAGCTAGGAGTCCCACCCCAACGCAGTCCGACCCCCAGGTAAACACCAGGGAAACGGACAGCTAACTCTTGTGGACCGGCGCCGTGACCTGCGGTGAGAGCCCGCGCCCCCGTTCGCATCGCGCAGGTACGCCAAAGACCGCGCCCAGCATGTGAACCGGGCGCGGCCTTCGTCGCGTTCGATATGGTGCCCCGCGTTGCCCGTGAGACATGGACGCAAGTGGCGGCTACTCGGCGTCCTTGACATCCTCGGTCGCGTCCACCTCGCCCGTGTCAGTCGTTTCGACGGCCGCGGGAGCCTCGCCAGCGCCCTCAACCACTGTCACGTCCTCGGATTCGGTCGCGGCGGATTCGGCCGGTGTCTCGGGGACCTTCGCGCTTGGCGCCTCGTCCGATGCGGCGCCGGCCGTGCGTGGGCCGCGACGGGAGCCGCGGCGTGGCGCGGAAGCGGCCTTGCGCTTTGCCGCGGCCTCGGCCTGGGCCTCAGCGGCCTCGGCTGGGGTGCGCCGTGTCTTGAATTCCACGGGATCGGTGATGAGTTCGATCACCGCCAGCGGGGCCGCGTCGCCCTTGCGGGGACCGATCTTCACAATCCGCGTATATCCCCCGGGCCGCTCCGCCATCGTCGGGGCGATCTCGGTGAACAACACGTGAACCACGCCCTTGTCGCGGATCACCCTCATGACCCGGCGCCGCGCGGCAAGATCGCCGCGCTTGGCGAAGGTGATGAGGCGCTCGGCGAGCGGACGCAACCGCTTGGCCTTGGCGTGCGTCGTGGTGATCCGCTTGTGCTCGAACAGGCTGGTGGCCAAGCCCGCCAGCATGAGGCGCTCGTGGGCCGGGCCGCCGCCTAGCCTGGGACCCTTGGTGGGCGTGGGCATGATCGGTACTCCTTAGGGGTGACGATGCGGGCGAGCGGGTCAGTACGACTCGTCGCTGATGA
Source organism: Bifidobacteriaceae bacterium (assembly GCA_031266115.1). GTDB lineage: Bacteria > Actinomycetota > Actinomycetes > Actinomycetales > WQXJ01 > JAIRRT01. The sequence goes on along the minus strand of JAISBQ010000139.1, from coordinate 3,465 downwards.
ACTCAGGGTTGGTGGCAGCGATAGCCGCCGGATCGAAGTCGAGCGGCGAGTCCTTCAGGCCGAGACCCAGCGCTGTCAGCTTGTCCTTGACCTCGGTGATCGACTTCGCGCCAAAGTTGCGGATGTCGAGCAGATCCGCCTCGGACCGCGCGACCAGTTCGCCCACGGTGTGGATGCCCTCACGCTTGAGGCAGTTGTAGGAGCGGATGGTCAGGTCCAGATCCTCGATCGGAAGGGCGAGGTCCGCGGCCAACGCCGCATCGGTGGGCGACGGGCCGATCTCGATGCCCTCGGCCTCCACATTCAACTCGCGAGCAAGCCCGAACAGTTCCACCAACGTGGTGCCAGCTGACGCGACGGCGTCGCGGGGGGAGATGGACGGCTTGGTTTCCACGTCCACGACAAGCCGATCGAAGTCCGTGCGTTGCTCCACACGAGTCGCCTCAACCTTGTAGGTGACCTTGAGCACCGGGGAGTAGATCGAATCGATTGGGATGCGGCCGATTTCCGCGTCGGGGTTCTTGTTCTGGACGGCCGAGACGTACCCGCGCCCACGTTCGACGGTCAGCTCGATCTCGAGCTTGCCCTTGGCGTTGATGGTGGCAATGTGGAGGTCCGGATTGTGGACTTCGACACCGGCAGGCGGAGTGATGTCTCCAGCCGTCACGCGACCGGGGCCCTGCTTGCGCAGGTACATGACCACGGGCACGTCGTGTTCCGAGGAGACAACAAGATTCTTGAGGCCGAGAATCAGCTCGGTGACGTCCTGCTTGACCCCGGAGACCGTCGAGAACTCGTGAAGCACGCCGTCGATCCGGATGGACGTGACCGCGGCGCCGGGGATCGAGGACAGCAGGGTTCGGCGCAGCGAGTTGCCGAGCGTATAGCCGAAGCCTGGCTCAAGGGGCTCGATGACGAACCGCGAACGATGGTCGGAAACGACCTCTTCGGTCAGGGTAGGGCGTTTGGCAATTAGCACCTGGTGTGGTTCCTTTCCTCGTGGGCGCCCGCTATTTGACGCCTCTCGTGAGCGGCACCGGCCTCGGTCTGCCGGTCCCGCGGCGGCGCGGGGGCAGGAGTCCTCGCGCCGCGATCATGCTGATGGTCAGACGCGCCGGCGCTTCGGGGGACGGCAGCCGTTGTGAGCTTGAGGGGTGACGTCGGAGATGGTTCCCACCTCAAGGCCAGCAGCCTGGAGCGAGCGGATCGCGGTTTCGCGTCCGGCGCCAGGTCCTTTCACGTAGACATCGACCTTCTTGACGCCGTGGTCTTGAGCGCGCCGGGCGGCGGCCTCGGCCGCGAGCTGCGCGGCGAAGGGCGTCGACTTGCGGGACCCCTTGAACCCGACCTGGCCAGATGAAGCCCAGGCGAGCACGGCACCAGAGGGATCGGTGATCGAGACGATGGTGTTGTTGAACGTCGACTTGATGTGGGCATGGCCCAGCGGAACGTTCTTCCTATCCTTGCGGCGCGTCTTCCTGGCGCCGCCAGTGCGGGACTTTGGAGGCATGAATGCGTTGTCTTTCCTGATCGGGTCAAGCTGGCTGGTGGATGGTCCGTTCCCCGTAGGGCTACTTCTTGCCGGCCTTCTTCTTGCCGGCCACGGTGCGCTTGCGGCCCTTGCGGGTGCGCGCGTTGGTCTTGGTGCGCTGTCCGTGCACCGGCAGGCCCCGACGATGCCGGATGCCCTGATAGGAGCCGATTTCTACCTTGCGGCGGATGTCGGCGGCGATTTCGCGGCGAAGGTCGCCTTCCACCTCATACGTCGCCTCGATGTAGTCGCGCAGCGCCACGAGATCGGCGTCCCCGAGGTCTTTGACGCGCAAGTCCGGGCTCACGCCGGTGGCCGCCAGGGTTGCCTTGGCCCTGGTCCGCCCGATTCCGAAAATGTAGGTCAGTGCCACTTCCAGCCGCTTGTCCCGCGGTAGATCAACACCTGCGATACGTGCCATGTCTCAGTACTACTCCTGCTGAATCGATCGGAGGTCTGGTGCGTTGCCGTCCCGATTGCTCGGGCCCCGGCCTCCGACCGGGGGTGAGGGGCTAGAGCCCCTTGGCAACACTCTGCCTGCGGCGCTACCCCTGCCGCTGCTTGTGGCGGGGGTTGGCGGAGCAGATCACCATCACGCGGCCTCCGCGACGAATCACCTTGCAGTGGTCGCAGATCCGCTTGACGCTCGGTTTCACCTTCATGCGTATCGGGCCTTCGGTTGGGATGTCACTTGTACCGGTAGACGATGCGCCCGCGGGACAGGTCATAGGGGCTGAGTTCCACCACTACACGGTCCTCAGGGAGGATCCGAATGTAGTGCTGGCGCATCTTGCCCGAGATGTGGGCGAGCACCCGATGACCGTTTGCCAACTCCACGCGGAACATCGCGTTCGGTAGCGCTTCGACTACGGTGCCCTCAATCTCAATGACGCCGTCCTTCTTGGCCATTCCCCTCCGCTACTCTTCGTGTGGTCGGCGCCACCTCGCGTCCCGTGTCCGATGACGTGCCCTGCGCGGGCACATGGGCGTCCCAGGAGACAGTAGGCGGGTGACAAAAGCGCCGCGCGCGCCTAGGCACGCGCGTCCAGCGGGCTAGTCTACCCCACCGCCAGCCGAACCGCCATCGTCGTGGGAGCCTCTCGCGCGATGCGCGACGTGGCGCACCGGCTCTCAGACCACAGGGTCTGTCGATGGCCGACACAGCCGTCATCCTCGGCGTGTCGAAGGGGCGGGTGTCGCAGCTCATGTGAAGCCTGAGCTCCCCGCTCCCGGCAGTACCATATGCGCCGTGGCGGTGCGCGGTGCATGGGCAAGCGGTGCGGTGCTCGGTGCGCTGATCGCCATGGCGGGTTGTACGGCCGTGGACGATGACGTCCCATCAGTTGGCGCCGTGAACTCACCTCCGCCGACCTCGGCACCGGCCCTGGCTCCGCAGCGCGAACGGGCCGAGGCGATGGCCGCCTGTTTGGCGGAAGGGTCCATCTCCACCTCACTGAGCGACCAGGGCGACGGGCAGACCCGGCTGGACATCGACGCCTCGCCCGGACCCTTCGCGTGGGTCCTCGCCGACGGGACGAGCACCCAAGCGACCGACACGGAGTCCACCGAGTTGGCCGATGCCGCCGTATCCGAGGGCCGGAGCCTGCTGTGGCTTGACGGCGCTGACCGCACCGAGGAGTACGACGCCTGCGTCGCCGAGACCCAGTTCACACAACCCGGTCCTTTCGCCGATCCGGCCACGGAGCAGCGAATCAAACAACTCCAAACCGATCTCAACAACGACTTCGCCGCCTGCGCCAGAGCTAACGGCTTCCCCGAGGTGGAAGATCAAGGCGCCCCCGTTCTGGACGGCGGTCTCTTCTTTGCGGCTTTTTTTGAGTGTTTTCGGTTTGTGGCCTGTGGTTAGGCGGTTTGGTGGGCCGTGGTTTTAGGTAGCTAAACATGCCACGGCGGTGACCAGGTCGCGCCGCCAC
>JAISBQ010000126.1 GCA_031266115.1 Bifidobacteriaceae bacterium | reverse complement strand
GGTCCACACCATCGACATCCTGCGGGGTCTGCGCGATCGCTACGAGGCGCACCATCGCGTCTCGATCACCGACAGCGCGCTCGTGGCGGCCGCGAATCTTGCCGATCGCTATGTCAATGATCGCTACCTGCCAGATAAGGCGATCGATCTGATTGACGAGGCCGGGGCGCGGCTGAGGATTCGCCGCATGACGGCGCCACCGGAACTGCGCGAGTTGGACGAACAGATTGCCTCTGCGCGCAGGGACAAGGAATCGGCCATCGATGAACAGGATTTCGAGAAGGCAGCCGGCTTGCGGGACACCGAGAAGCGACTGGTCGAGGCCCGCGCCGAACGCGAAAAGCGCTGGCGTTCGGGGGATCTGGACACCGTGGCCCAGGTGGACGAGGAGTTGATCGCTGAGGTGCTCGCCATGTCCACGGGCATTCCTGTGGTCAAGCTGACCGAAGAAGAGTCCAGCCGTCTGCTGCATATGGAGGCTGAACTCCACAAGCGTGTGGTGGGTCAAGACGAGGCGATCAAGGCGCTGTCCCAGGCTATCCGCCGTACGCGCGCCGGACTGAAGGATCCCAAACGGCCGGGCGGGTCGTTCATCTTCGCTGGGCCGACGGGTGTAGGTAAGACCGAGCTGGCCAAGGCACTCGCCGAGTTCCTGTTCGGTGACGAGGAAGCGCTCATCCAACTCGATATGTCCGAGTTTTCCGAACGTCACACGGTCTCGCGCTTGTTCGGTTCACCTCCCGGATATGTTGGCTACGAGGAGGGCGGGCAGCTCACGGAGAAGGTGCGCCGCCGTCCATTCTCGGTGGTGTTGTTCGACGAGGTTGAGAAGGCGCACGCCGACATCTTCAATTCGCTCCTGCAGATCCTCGAAGACGGCCGGCTCACCGACGCTCAAGGTCGAACCGTCGATTTCAAGAACACGGTCATCATCATGACCACCAACCTGGGCACCCGCGACATCGCCAAGGGTGTGATGACAGGGTTCCAGGCCGGCGGAGAACTCGCCACCGACTACGAGCGCATGAAGAACAAGGTCAACGACGAGCTCAAGCAGCACTTCCGCCCCGAGTTCCTCAACCGTGTGGACGACACGATCGTGTTCCCGCAGCTCACTCAGGCGCAGATTGTGCAGATCGTGGATCTGATGATCGCCAAGCTTGCCGAGCGCCTGGCGGACCAGGGCATGACCATCACGTTGACGTCGGCCGCCAAGGAGCTCCTTGCCGAACGCGGCTACGACCCGGTGCTCGGGGCACGTCCCCTGCGCCGGGCCATCCAGCGGGAGATTGAGGATCAACTCTCGGAGAAGATCCTGTTTGGCGAGATCAAGACCGGCGAGAATGTCGAGATCGACGCTGTGGGCGAGGGGCTGTTGGGTGAATTCACGTTCACGACCTCGTCGAACGAGCCGGCGCGGCTGGCCGGCCCGGACGGCCCGGTGAGCGAGAACGACCTCCCACCCCTTGACCCGGTAGTGGGCGGCGCAGCGTAGGTGGCGCGGATGTCCCGCCGACGGTCCCGCCAGATCGCCCGATCCGGTGGCTGGATCACGCCCGCCCACGCCTGTGACCGAGTATCCTGCTGGCAGCGCCCCGTGCCTATTCGCCCGGGCAGTCCCATACGAGGAGGTACCCCGTGAACCGTCGCGAGCTTGCCCAGATGATCGATCATGCGGCGTTGGCGCCGGAGGCGACGTGGAGCGACGTGGACAGGTTGGTGGCGCAGGGCCTTGAGCTCGGGGTCCACGGGGTGTGTGTGGCCCCCTCTTTCCTCCCGCTTGACGCCCAGGGCTTGACCGTGGTCACGGTTGTCGCCTTCCCGTCCGGGGCTCACTATCCAGAGATCAAGGCTGCCGAGGCCGCCCGTGCCGCCGCCGATGGCGCCCAGGAAGTCGACATGGTGATGAACCTGGGCCGCGCCAAGGCCGCCGAGTGGTCCCTGGTGGGCGCCGAGATCGCGGCTGTGCGCACTGGGCTGCCCGAGAGCGTGGCCCTCAAGGTGATCATCGAATCGGCCGCGTTGAGCGACGCTCAGATCGTGGCAGCGTGCTGGGCGGCCGAGGATGCCGGGGCGAACTGGATCAAGACGTCCACCGGTTTCCATCCCGCTGGCGGTGCCACCCCCCACGCCGTCGACTTGATCGCCAGGACCGTTCGCGGCCGCCTCGGAGTCAAGGCATCCGGCGGCATCCGGACACTGGCTGATGCCCGCGCCTTGGTGAGCGCCGGCGCCACCCGCCTCGGCACCTCCCACACCGCCGCTATCGTGGCGGAGCTTGGAGAATAGCGCTTCATGGATTCGCCCCCGGAATCCGGGGTGGTTGTCAGACCTGCCCGACCGGCCGACATCGTCGGCGTGCGCGCACTCGTGTCGCCGTACGTGGATCGCCGATTTATCGTCGCCAAACCTCCTGTTGCCTATTATGAGTCTGTCCAAGAATTCGTTGTTGCCATAGTCGATGAGCGGGTTGTTGGGTGCGGCGCTCTTCACGTCATGTGGGCCGATCTGGCCGAGGTTCGTACCTTGGCCGTTCTTCCCGAATACCGCGGGGCCGGCATAGGACATCTCATTCTTGAAGCCCTCCTGGCGCGGGCGCGTGATCTGCGCCTGGAGCGGGTGTTCTGCTTGACGTTCGAGGTGGGTTTCTTCCGGTGCCATGGATTTGGCGAGATTGCCGGGACCCCCGTGACGCCGCGGGTGTACGCGGAATTGTTGCGCTCGCACGATGACGGCGTGGCCGAGTTCCTCGACCTTGCACGAGTCAAGCCCAACACCCTGGGCAACACGCGGATGCTGCTCTCGCTGGCGCTGGATCGGTCCGTACCCGGAGCCGGCGGTGATGAGGCCGATGTCGGTGCCACCGCGGCGAGCATGTCGGGAGTGGCCGGCGGACCCGCGCCGGGGCATCGGTAGGGTTGGGACCACCGCCGCCCGACGCCAAGGAGCCTGCCGCCATGCGCGATTCTGTTCCATCACGACACGTCGCCATCTCAGGCGACTTGGGCAGCGGCAAGAGTTCGGTGGCTGCGGAGCTGTCCAAGATGCTGGACTATCCCGTGGTGTCCACCGGGTCTCTCCAACGTGAGATCGCCTCGTCGCTCCACATGACGACATTGGAGGCCAACCTTCACGCCGAATCGGACTGGTCCATCGATGACCGGATCGACGGGATGACTGTCAGGGTGGCTCGCGAGGCGACAAGCGGAATCATCTTCGATTCGCGAATGGCTTGGCACTTTGTCCCCGGTGCACTCAAGGTATGGCTCACGGTGGACCCCTATGTTGCCGCGCAGCGTGTTGTGGGCAGGGGAGCGGCCGCCGCCGAACACTACGGCTCCGTCGGCGAGGCTTTTGCCGCCATCCTCGACCGTTCCGCCAGCGAAGGTCGCCGGTTCAAGGCGATCTATGGGGTGGATGTTGCCCGCCTCGCGAACTTCGACCTCGTGGTCGACACCTCCACCCTGGATGTCACCGAGGCGGCGATTCTCATCGCTCACGCCCACGCCGCACCCCCCGCCCCTCGCCGCATCCTGGTGAGTCCCCGCACGGTGATTCCCGCATTCCCGAATGCCGACGATGCCGATCCCTCCACGGCCGATGGCGCCCCCGGTGGCCTCGCCCGCACCAGCGGGCCCCGCGATCCGGCGCCCCGGATTGCCGCCGTCCACGTTCGCCCGTTCTTCTTCGTCGTTGCTGGCCAGCGAGCGCTGGTCGACGCGATCGCTGCCGGAGATCCGGTCGTCCCTGTCACCGTGATCGCGGAGGGCGATGAGGAGTTGCCGTGGGGCGGGCCGGCATCGTCCTTGGTGCGGGCGGCCGGAACCGGGGAGGCGATCCGTCGATGGGAGCAGGAGCACGGGGTGGACCTGGCTGGCCTGCGGCATTACCTGGCATCGCGTGCGCGGTAGGCAGCGAGACACAGGCGCATCGGCGCGATCATTGCTCCGCGGTATCCGCACGTCATCGTGCATGTTCATGCGAAAGATGGTGATGCCGCGAAGGCCAAAGACGCCCAAACCGGCGCTTCGGTGTTCTACGACGCGGCGGGCTTGAGGTATATTTGTGTCGCTGGGATGTGGTGACGTCGATTTCGCCGCCATCGTCGCAGCGCTCAAGTGTGCTGGGTTCCGTGGTTGGCATGTTATGGAGCAAGACAGCGTCCTTCGCGACGCAGCCGCCGCTTGTGCGCCGCACGAAGAGGTGCAGCGGTCGATCGAGTACCTTGCGGCTCTTGCCTAAAGCGCCAATTGGCGCCGGCGAGACGACCGCCTTCCAATCGCGACCCTGTCGCGGGCGGCACCGGGGGGTATGCCAGCGGCTGGGTCGCTTCTTTGCGTGCAGAGCGTCGCGGACGTGGGTCGTGGCGTGAGTTGACCGCTGCGGAGCGGCGCGTCGGCCCGGTCGAGGCGCCGTCGCCGGGCAGGGTCAGACGAGGGGTCCGCGTGCGGGGTCGGTGCCGTGGGTCTCAAGGGAGACTGCACTGTCACTGGCTGGCGAATCAGCGCGGGATGCGCCCGTCAGCGAATGTCCACTCGATCTGTTCCAAGGATTTGCCCTTGGTTTCTGGGAGCCATGCGATGCAGGTCGCGATAGCTAGACATCCCAATCCGGCAAAGACGAAGAATGTGCGGGAGATGCCGATCCCGTCAGTGGACACGGCCCACGGGAATAGCAAGGTGATCACGAAGTTGGTTGTCCACATCACGAAGATCGCTGCACCCATTCCGAGACCACGAACCCTGGTAGGGAATACTTCCGACAGTAGGACCCACGTCGCCGGGCCGACGGCGCCTTGCATGAAGGCGAGGAACGCCATCGTCAGCGATAAGACTACATAAGCCTTGATCCTTCCGTCAGTCATGATCAGCGATACCGTTCCGATGGCGAGATGTGCGGATGTGGTACCGACGAGACCGGTGATGACCATGCGGCGGCGTCCCACATAGCCGAGCAGCCAGATCCCGACGATCATGGCGATCAGGCTCATCAGGCCGTTGCCGATGTTGGCGATGAGCGAGGCGCTCAGAGTCAAGCCAGAGTCAGAAATGACCTGGGTGCCGTAATACATGATGGAATTCACGCCGTTGATCTGATTGACCACAGCGATGAGGATTCCGATGAGCAAGACCCGGCGAAGCCAAGGAGTTGTCACCAGCTCTCGCCACGAGGACTTAGCCGCCAGACGCTCGGCTTCGACCGACCGGCGAATCTCGGCCGCCTCAGCGCGCGCGGTGCCCGGCGGACGGATCCGGCACAGCACCTGCAGACTCTCCTCATAGCGGTGGCGAAGGGCGAACCATCGCGGTGATTCCGGCATGAAGCTCATACCGACCCACAGAGCGATGGCGGGGACGACCGCCATCGCTAGCATCCATCGCCAAATGCCAGGACGTGCGACAAACGCATTGGCGAGGACGGCGTTGGAGACAAAGGCGAGGAATTGTCCGCTAACGATCATCAACTCGTTACGCGTCACGATCCGTCCGCGGCGGCTCGCGGGGGCGATCTCAGCGAGATAGGCGGGGACCGTGACCGAGGCGCCACCGACGCCCAGCCCGAGGAGGATCCTGAACCCGACAATCGCGGGAACGTTCGGTGCCGTGGCGCATCCCACCGCGGCGACCGTGAAGATGATCGCCAAGATGGAAATGGTGCGTCGTCGTCCGAATCGGTCCGCCAGGCGCCCACCGCACAGTGCCCCGAAGGCCGCTCCGACGAGGAGTGACGAGGCGATGACGCCCTCCATGGCTCGGGACAGGAGGGTTGGGGATAGCTGGCCGGGCTGGCGCATGTACGGCAGCGCACCGTTGATGACGCCGGTATCGAACCCGAACAGCAGCCCGCCAAAGGTGGAGACGATGACAGCCCGACTCAACAGGGTCTGGTAGCGCGTCTCGACCCGTGGACTTGGGTCGGTTGGGCTCATGGATGACACTCCTTCGCCAGCGCCGCGGCTGTTCGCGCGGGCCGGCAGGTCGTTTGCGGGTGGTGACCCCGATGGTCTCCATTCCATTCCGAGTGGCCCCCGGGCAGGCGCCCTGCGCCGGATCGTCTCGCTCACGGTCTCACGGCCCGTCCTGGGCTCGCGGATCGCTTCACCACATGTGACGCTGGCCGGGGGTACGCTGCCCACCAAGCGGTGTCGACAGGGCCGCGATCTGGGGCAGCGTCTGCGCGCCGCGAGGCGCTGGGCGACGGCGCGGTGGCCGAGCGTGACCGAAGGCGGCGACCGAGAAGGAGAGTCCATGCTCACCGTCAATGGTGTGACCCGCGCGTTCGGCACGATCCGCGCGTTGGACGGCGTGACCTTCGCCGTCCCCCGCGGGCAGATGACGGGCTTCGTGGGGGCCAACGGTGCCGGCAAGACCACGGCGATGCGCATCATCATGAGGGTGTTGGCCGAGGACTCCGGAGCCGTCACCCTGGACGGCGCTCCCGTCACGCCGACGGCCGCCCGCAGGTTCGGCTACATGCCCGAGGAGCGTGGCCTCTACCCCAAGATGTCCACTGCCGAGCAGGTCGCCTACCTCGGCATGCTGCACGGGCTGGACAGGCAGACGGCCGAAGGCCGCGCCATCGAGTTGCTGCGCCTCCTTGACCTTGCTGACCGCGCCTATGACCCGGTGGAGAAACTGTCCCTCGGCAACCAGCAACGCGCACAGATCGCGGCGGCCCTCGTCCATGACCCTGACGTGCTGATCCTCGACGAGCCGTTCTCCGGTCTTGACCCCATGGCCGTCGAGTCGGTGATGCGTCTGCTGGGCGGCTTCGCGGCACGCGGCGCAGCGGTCCTGTTCTCCTCGCATCAACTCGACCTCGTCGAGCGCATCACCGACACCCTCGTCATCATCGCTGGCGGCCGAATCCTGGCCTCCGGGTCCCGCGCGGACCTGATCGCGGCACACACCAGGCCCCGTTTCGCTCTGGAGACCGGCGGCGATCTCACCTGGGTCACCGACCGCGAGGAGGCGAGTGACGTCATCGTTGGTCCGCAGGGCGTCACCTTCCATGCCGACGATGCCGGCGCCGGGCGGATCCTTCGTCTCGCCGTGGATAGAGGGCCAGTGACGCGATTCGGGCCCGTGGTACCGCGCCTCGCGGAGGTGTTCCGGGATGTGGTGGGCGGCGACAGTCTGCCGCCGAGTGAAAGGGACGTGAGGCCATGAGCGTCGCCGAACGCGAACAGCATCCACGCGGGCGCGGTTTTGGGCGCCGTCCCAGGCGTCGGCACCGGGTCTATTCGCCGCGCCCGCTCCCGTCCGGCCCGTTCGCCGAGCCACCGGCGCTGGGCTTTGTCGCGGCAACCTGGCTGGTGGCCAAGCGGGACATGATCGCGACGCTGCGGTCCAAAGGCTTCATCATCTCGGCCGTGACGATGCTGGTCGCGGTGCTCGTCGCGTTCGTTGTGGTCGCCGCGACCAACGGGTCGTTCTCGGCGCTGGGGAGGATCGGTGGCGACATCGAGGACGATGTCGAGGCCACCCCCGTGGCCGTCGTGGCGGGCGCGGGCGTCATGGGCGAGGGGATCGAGGGAATCGCGTTGATCGAGGTGTCCAGCGAAGACGAGGCTGAGGCCTTGGTCCGCTCAGGTGAGGTCGAAGCGGCCGTGCTTGCCCCCGCCGATCCCGGCCGCTCGGTCCGTGTCATGGGCGACGACGACGTGCCTACCGACTTGGTGGACGCCCTGACCGTGACACCCGAAGTGACGCTGCTCAACCCGCCACGCCTGGAGGAGATGGCGCGGTATTGGCTGTCACTGGTGTTCGGGGTTCTGTATCTCATGATGGGGGCGACATTCGGCCAGATGATCGCGCAGAACACCGTGATAGAGAAGCAGACCCGGATTGTGGAGATCCTTCTCGCCGTGGTGCCGGCGCGGGCGATGCTCGCCGGGAAGATCCTCGGCGGATCCATCTTGGCCGTCGGTGAGACCGTCCTTCTTGTCGCGGCCAGCTACGCCGGGATGGTCGCGAACCACATGACGGCACTTCTCGGCCTTCTCACCGTCCCCATGTGGTGGTACGTCGCATTCTTCCTGGTGGGGTTCGTCATGTACGCGGCCATGTTCACCGCTGCAGGCGCGATGGTTACCCGTACCGAAGACCTCGCCAGTGCCTCCACTCCGATCCTGCTGCTGGTCATGGCGCCGTACATCTTGGTACTCGCATTGAATGGCTCGCCCACGGCGATGGCGGTCATGTCCTTCGTGCCGTTCACCTCGCCGGTCGCGATGCCTGTCCGCCTTGTCATGGGGGATGCCGGGGTATGGCAAGCCGTGGCGGCGTTGGCTCTCCTGGCGGCGATGACTGTCCTGCTGGTGATCGCTTCAGCGAAGATCTACATGAATTCCGTTCTCCAGATGGGTTCGCGTGTCCGGCTGGGTCAGGCCCTGCGCGGCGGTACCCACACGTGACGCTTCAGGTCGCCACGGCGAACCTCAACGGGATTCGTGCCGCCACACGCCGCGGGATCGGCGGATGGTTGGATCGTGTTCGTCCGGACATCCTGGCTGTTCAGGAGGTTCGCGCGCCCCATGATGTCCTCACCGAGGCGCTGCCCGGCTGGACACTCGCGCACAGCGCCAGCGAGATTCCCGGCCGGGCGGGAGTCGCCGTCGCGACCACCGCGCCGGTCCATGCCACGCGCATCGGCCTCGGCCTCGCCGCGGCCCATCAGTCGGGTCGATGGATCGAGGCCGATGTCGAGGTTCCCGCCTGGGCCGAGCCTCTCACCGTGGTCTCGGCGTATGTCCCCGTGGGTGAGCTGGATTCGCCGAAGCAGGCGGCCAAGTACGAGTTTCTTGATGCGATGACCGAACGGATGGGGGAGCTGGCGGCCGGTGGGGGGAACGTCATCGTCTGCGGAGACATCAACGTGGCACACCGCGAGCCCGACCTGCGCAACTGGCGCGGGAACATCGACAAGCGCGGGTTTCTGCTGGCCGAACGGGCTTACATCGACACCTGGCTTGACCGGCAGGGGTGGGTTGACGTGGGGCGAAAGCTGGCCGGGGACGTGGACGGCCCCTACACGTGGTGGAGCTGGCGCGGCAAAGCCTTCGACAACGACGCGGGCTGGCGGATCGATTGCCAGTTCGCCTCCCCGGGCGTGGCGACCCTCGCCCTCACCAGCCGGGTCGATCGCGCCCCCACCTATGCCGAGCGTTGGTCAGACCACGCCCCCATGGTGACCGTCTACGCCTGACCTGGCGTGACCGATGGAGTGCCACAATAGGACCCATGCCCAATCCACGGCCGAGAGCCTTTTCCGGGATCCAGCCCACCGCCGATTCCCTCCACCTCGGCAACTACCTCGGGGCACTGGTCAACTGGGTGGCGTTCCAAGACACATTCGAGTGTGTCTACTGCGTCGTGGACCTGCACTCCCTGACGGTCGGCCCCGATCCGGCCGCGATCCGCGACCGCACCCGTCGCACCGCAGCGCAGATGCTCGCTGCCGGGATCGACCCGTCGCGGTCCATCCTGTTTGTCCAGTCCCACGTCCCCGAACACGCCGAACTGACTTGGCTGCTCAACTGCGTGACTGGCTTCGGCGAAGCCTCACGCATGACCCAGTTCAAGGACAAGTCTTTGCGTCAAGGGTCGGAGGGCACCACGGTCGGCCTGTTCGACTACCCGGTCCTCATGGCCGCGGACATTCTGCTCTACGATGCCGCGGCCGTCCCCGTGGGCGAGGATCAACGCCAGCATCTCGAACTCTCGCGCGACCTCGCGACCAGACTGAACGCGCGCTACGGGGAAGGGACCGCCATCGTCCCCGAGCCGTACATTGTCCGGGCGACCGCCAAGATCCAGGATCTCCAAGACCCGACATCGAAGATGAGCAAATCGGGGAGCCCCGGCGGGATCCTGGAGCTGATGGACTCGCCTAAGGTCTTGGCCAAGCGGATCAAATCCGCGGTGACGGACGGCGACACCGAGATCCGGTTCGATCCGGGGACCAAACCTGGCGTGTCGAATCTCCTGACCATCTACTCGGCGCTGACGGGGCGGGGAATCGACACGATCGTCGAGGACTATCGAGGCAAGATGTACGGGCACCTTAAGGCCGATCTCGCCGACGTGGTGGTTGAGGTCTTCACGCCATTGCGGGAGAAGACCCAAAGCTACCTGGAAGACCCCGCGTGGTTGGATGCGATCCTCGCCGAAGGCGCCGCGCGGGCCCGCGAAATCGCCGCCGAGGTGTACGGGCGGATCGCCGGGAGGTTCGGATTGCTGCCACCGGGTGGGGCGGGACGGGGGTCGAGCGCCGATGGCTGACGGCGATGTAGCGCCGGCATCGACGGCCGCGGCGCCGGCCTGCGGACCAGGCGCGTGTTGCGTTGGCGTCGCTGTGGCCGTTCCCGACCCCTGGGCCGCCCAGTTGCGTGCCGCGCGCGCCTCGTACGGCGATCCACAGGCGGACCACGTGCCGCCGCATGTCACCTTGGTGCCCCCTACCTGTATCGACGCGGCCAGCCTCAATGACGTCGAGACCCTCATCCGCGAGGCGTGCCGCATTCGAGGCGCCTTCACCATGCACCTGCGTGGCACGGCCACATTCCGGCCGGTGTCCCCGGTGGTGCACATTCAGGTGGTTCGCGGCGTGTCCGATTGCGAGCAGTTGGAGCGCGCCTTGTTGGCCGGCCCGCTAGCCCAGGAACTGTTCTTTCCCTACCATCCGCATGTCACGGTCGCCCAAGGTGTGCCGGATGCCGAATTGGACCGCGCATTCGCCGATCTGGCGCGGTTCGAGGCCGTCTTCCCAGTGCGGGACATCTGCCTGTTCACTCAGCAACCGGACGGCACCTGGTTCGTCGCTTCCCGGATCGCCTTGGGTGAGTAGGGGCAAGGGGACGATGGGGCCGTGAACGGGCGGGGCGTCATCGTCGGCCTGGGTGTGGGCAGGCAGCTGGTGGCGCGCGCGGGAGCGTGGTGGCAGCGGACACGCGCGGGACGGACGATGGCGCGCTACGGGGCAAAGCGAGGTGGGTTGCTGGCCGGTGGGATCGCCTACGCGGCGCTGTTTTCGCTCGCGGCGACGCTGACCATCTCGTTTTCCGCACTCGCGGCCATCGCCGGCGGGAACGCGGAATTGCGTGCGGCGGTGGTCGGTGCGGTGAATGGCTGGCTGCCGGGTCTGCTCGGCGAGGGGCAGACTCCCGGGATTGTGCCCGTGGACCAGGTGGTGCGCTCGGACGTGATCTCATGGACCGGGATCGTCGGGGGCGTGGTGCTTGTGTTCTCGGCGTCCGGACTCATGGGCGCGGTGCGCTCCAGTGTGCGCGCGATGTTTGACCTCGACCAGGTGAGCGAGAACGCGATACTTGGGGAGCTCGCGGCGCTGGGAGGATTCGCGGTGGTGGGCGGGACCGTTCTGGCCTCGGCTGCCATCGGGATCGTCACATCCACCGCCTCGCACTGGGTGGCGGTGCGCCTTGGCATGGGTGGAGCGCTGGGCGTGGTCGCGTGGGCCGGGGCGGGAACCTCCTTCCTTCTGGACGCGGCGATGATCATGGTGCTGTTTCGCTGGGTGGCGGGAGCCCGACCTCGGAGGCGTGACCTGATCCTTGGTTCGGGTGGCGCAGCCTTCGTGGCCGGCGCTGTGCGGCACCTGGGGACGAGGGTGGTGGCGCATTCAACAGCCAACGCCGTGCTCGCCGGGTTCGCCTCGCTGGCCACGGTCCTGGTGTGGATCAACCTCATCGCCCGCATCCTGCTCTACGCGGCCGCATGGACGGCCGATCCGCGGAGCCAGTCCGCGGCGGCGAGCTCGCCTCGGGGCGACTCCTCCCAGTAGCGCCGAACAGCTCCTGCCTCGCGGGGGTGAGGAGTGGTCCGTGCTAGGCTCGGGGCCTGTGTTGGGCTGGCCTGGTGTGTCCCCGACTGGCCCGGATTCTGACGCGGGCTCGTGCGGCGTGGGCGCCGGCAGGCCCGCACCGCTGTCACGGCGGGTGGGTAGGGCCGTGTCGGCCAAGGCGACGGCACGCAGGTCGATGGGGAGGTTCTCGTATCTCAAGACACTTCCGAAGGGGGAGTGCGCGGTGATGGTCGCGTGTGCGGCCACCACTGAGTGCTTCGGGAACGAGGCCATCACGAAGACCTTCACGAAGACCAATTGGCAATCCTGCTCCAGCTTCGGTTGGGCGGGGTCGAGCACGAAAGCTTGGCGTGGAACTCACTGACTACATCCGGATTGTCCGCAAGCGCTGGATCATGATCACACTGCTCGCGCTCCTCACCACCGTGGGCGCGGGGGTTTTGACTACCACGATGGTCCCTGTGTACCAGGCGACCACTCAGTTGTTTGTGTCCGTCTCCTCAGAGGGGACCACGGCTTCGGACCTCAATGCGGGAAATTCCTTCATCTCCCAGCGAGTGAAGTCGTATGCCCAGTCCGTGCGCACCGCCGCCGTGCTGCGGCCGGTGATCAAGTCGATCGGGCTCGTGGACAGTGTCGGTGACCTGGCGGGCCGAGTAACCGCCTCCAGCCCCCTCGACACAGTGATCCTCAACGTCTCGGTCACGGACACCGATCCGATGCGGGCCGCTGTGATCGCCAACGCGATCGGATCCACGCTTCCCCAAGTGGTCGATGAGATCGAGCGTCTCGATACCCAGGGCCGTTCTCCCGTCAAGCTGTCGACACTCCAACCAGCGAGCGCGCCCACAGAACCGATCAGCCCCAGGCCCAAGCTCAATCTCGCCCTGGGATTGCTGGCGGGGCTGGCTATCGGGATGGCTTTGGCGTTGCTCATTCACGTCCTGGACACCAAGGTTCACTCGGCCCGCGACATTGAGCGCGTGAAGGATCTGGCGATACTCGGTGTTGTTCCACGTGTCGGCAAGAAGGAGCCTGTGGACCTCATTGTGGCCGAGCGTCCTCAAAGCCAGTTGGCTGAGGCTTTCCGCGCCGTGCGTACCAACACACGGTTTGTCCTGTTGGACCGTGCCAACTCGTTCGTGGTGACCAGCCCGGGTCCCTCGGAGGGCAAGACGACAGTGGCCACGAACCTCGCCATCGCCGTGGCGCAGTCTGGCACCCGCGTGCTGTGCGTGGATGCCGATCTGCGCCGTCCCCAGGTCGCCAACGTTTTCGGGGTCGAGGGATCCGTGGGGCTGACCGATGTTCTGGTGGGCCGGGTCGATGTGGCAGATGCCATTCAGCCCTGGCCCGCCGCTCCGGGTCTGGATATCCTGCCGGCTGGGTCGGTTCCCCCCAACCCGTCCGAGATGCTCGGCTCGCGCGAAATGCGTGATCTGGTCGCGGCGATGGAGCAGGACTATGGCCTGGTGGTGTTCGACTGTTCGCCCATGTTGCCTGTCACGGACCCTCTCACGTTGTCTGGTCTGGTGGGTGGGACGATCCTGGTGGCCGCCTGTGGCCAGACTCACCGGCCCTCGCTCGATTCCTGCCTCAAGGCGATCACGACTGTCAGCGCGCACCTACTCGGCGTGATTCTCACCAAGGCCCCCACAAAAGGCGCTGATGCCTATGGATATGCCTATGGGTATGGCTACGGCTACGGCTCGTACAGTTCGGCATCGACACCTGGGTCCGCCAGCGTGGACGACGGCATCGATTCCTACCCCGAAGACGCCGAGATATTGCCGCGTCACGCCGCACCTGGCAGGCGCGCTACCAGGCTGTCCAACGCCACGCAGGTGGCGCCGGCCCTCAGGGGTGGGGGGCCTGATGGTCCGCTTCGTGAACGGCTCCAGTCACTGGGGTCCGGCACAAGGTCGCGCGTCCGCGTTGACGACGAGGTTGACGGAGACGAGGTCGGCGGCGGTGACCCCCAGGACAACAACGTTGTCGACCGTGCGAACGCTGCCCGCGACGGTGACAGCGGTGACGATAACAACGTCTACGACGACGATCGCCAGGCCGACGAGGACGCCGGCGTCACCGTGACCGGCCGGCAGGAGCCGGATGTAGGGGCCTTGGAGGAAGAATCCGACGAGAACTGGGAGGATGAGCCGAGCCGTAGCGGTGGGGGCCGCAAGAACAGGTCCCGATAGTGGGCGGCCGGGTGTTCCGCGTCGTGACCGTGTGCACGGGAAACGTCTGCCGTTCACCCCTCGCCGCCGCGTTGATTGCTCGTTGGGCGGCGCAGGCCGGCATGGGCGATCGCGTCATCGTCACCTCCGGGGGCACGCGGCCTGCCGTCGGCTACCCGATGCATCCGGAAGCCGCGGCGGTGGCACGCGCGCATGGTGCTTCACCCGACCACACCGCTCGTGCCCTATCCACGGCGCAGGTTCGTTCCGCCGACCTCATCCTCACCGCTGAACGCGCTCACCGCGCGGTGGTCGCTCACCTTCTCCCCCGCGCGGCGCCCAAGGTTTACACAATCCGCGAGTTCGCGGCACTCGCCCAGTCGGTGTCCATGTCGCCCCTCCCAGAGGGGACAGCACGTGATGGCGGGGGTTCCGGTGATTCGGTTGACAGCGCGTTAGCGGCGCTGGACGCGATCAGCCGCCGGCGGGGGCTGGGACCTCGCCGGACGGCGAAGGACGACGACATTGCCGATCCGGTTCTCGGCAACAAGGCGGCCTTCCGGGTCATGGAACTCCAACTCATCGATCCGCTACGACAAGGATTCGACGCGCTGTTCGGGCAAGATCGGAGTTGAACGGGCCCTACGGGCAGGTGTTCCCCGGTTCGAGGCTCAGCGTGACCGGGTTGGCGAGAGGCGGCAAGACCACCTCGGGGCTAGTGGGTAGCGCACGTCCGACAGAATCGGTGGCGGGCTCGGACCACGTGACCTTGATGATGCGGCTTGTCCCGGGATTGGTCTCAACGTCGACCAATGCCACCTCGCGGCCGCTCAATTCGGCGCCGTGGACATAGGCTTCGGCGCCGTCCACGGTCACGGAAGCGATCGTGGCTCCCACTGGCGCGTAGATCACGACAAAGTCGCGGTTCGATCCGACCACCACGCGAGAAGGGTCAACGCCTTCGTCGATCAAGTCCAACCGACCGGTCATGTAGGGGGGCAGCCCGTCGGGAACAGAGTTTGTGAGCTTCACGGTCATGGTGCTGGTCCGCCACTCGACGTCGTATTCCTCGTCCATCTCGCAATCACCCAACAGGTAGGCGACATCCAGATCCATGAAGGTGTCGAGCTTGTTGCCGCCGGCATTGACCAGCCGAACCGTGGATACGGGACCTTCGGCGGACGGGAATTCACCCGACAGATCGGCGGCAGCGATCGTCTGCTGAATGGTGGGATCGGCGGACCACATCTGCACGCGGTCGGCGCTCTCATACCCAGTGACGGTGTCGAGGAAGTAGCCGAGATTCAGGTTCCCGGCCATGAGCTTGTCGAACACCTGGATCATGAGTGAGGCGACCATCTTGTCCTTGGTGTCTGGGTCCTCATAATCGCGGTAGACACCGACCCGGAGATATTCCTCAAGATCGGCGGGCGCGATGGATCTCTCGCCCGCGTCGACGGGACCCACAGCCGCGGCCAGATAGGGCAGGGTGCCTTGGCCAAACGAGACCACGCCGTCCACCTGAGCCTCACCTCGTGCGTTCCAGGCATCCCGCATCAGTCGGGCATTGTCGGGGAAGTTGGCAGAGAGGTTCATGGACAGCCAGCCGGAGAGGTTGTCGCCCCACAGTGTCCGGTAGCTGGCATCCATGGCATGGGAATAGTCGACGTTGCCTGTGGCGGTGAGATCGTCATTGGTGCCTTGGGCAAGCACCTCGATGAGGCCGTTGTTGGCATGTAGCACCAACCATGAGGCGAGCAGGCCGCCAGAAGGCCGCGCCTCGTCGAGGTTCTGCATGATGACAAACCAGGTCCGCTCATCGTTCTCGCCGAGCAACAACGGCAGAAGCTGCAGATAGGGCTCGGCTCTGTCGACGGCACCCGGAACTTGTTCCAACCATCCGACCAGCCTGTCGATGGGCTCTCCGATTTGCGGCAGAAGGCTGCCCTGGTCGAGCGAACCGAGGCGCTTCGAGCCCGCCTCGGCCGCACTGGCCAGCTCGGTCATGGCCGTGTGGACTGTGCCGATGAGTGTCAGGTCGATTCGTCCGTCTTCGGTAAGGATCTGGTTTCCGGTGACACGGGGGGCCATCGATGCCAGGGTGCCGGTGGCGGCGGTCAGGTCTCGGGCGACCCTCGTGACTTCTCGCGCGGCCCTCAGATCGTCTCCGATTCCCGGCATCGCGTGGAGCGCCATCACCGTGGGGTCTGAAGCCGCGTTGTAGGCGGCGACGGAATAGCGGTGGACATCGTAGAGATCGTCGATCAGCGCCGGAACGTCACCCTGTTTCGCATGTTGCTGGACGGTGTCGACCAGTCCGGCAAGATGCAGCGCGTTGGTGCCGAGCGTATACAGGTGCCACCCGGCCCACGCACCGACGGCGATAAGGACGCCAATCGTCAGTCCCATCGCGGTGAGAATCTTGTGCCGCGCGATAAACGACCGCCGGTGGTGACGGTGCTGCTGCGTGCCCCCGTCTGGACGATGCCCGCGCGCGCGTTGTTGCGGCGTGGCACCACGGCCGCGTTGACGCTGGTCATGGTCCTGCCGGCGTGGTCGCCGTGGGTGGTGCCTGGCGCCGGGCCGCTTCAGGTGGCGATCGTGTCCACCCGATTGGCCGTGGTCGCGGTGCGGACGATCGGGTAGGTGGACTGGGTGGGGTGGCGCGGTGGGGTGCACCACCCGCTCGCGCGAGCGGTTCCACTGGTCCGGTTCCCGTTCGGAGTGCCGCTTCCACTTGCCTGTGTGGTTGTGGTTGTCAGAAGGGCGGCGGGGGCCGGGCCTGGGCCCCTTGGACGCTTGGCGACGGCGCTGATCTGATGAGGGAGCCGGTCTGGCGCCGGAACTCCGCCCAGCCCCGGCTCCATCCTCTGAGCCCTGGCTGGATCGGGGATGACCGCCGTGATCGCCGACGGACGGGTTTTCGCGGTCAGGAGACACAGCATCCCACCCCCGCCGGGGTCGCGAACGGTGAGACCATCGTCCAGTGCTTGCGGACGATTCGGATCAAGTCAGTGAGTTTCACGCCAGACTTTCGTTTTCGGCGCCGAGCCTAGCACGACCAACGCCCGACCCACCCCCGGTACCCTTGGCCCCGTGAGCCCCGTGGTCCCCTACTTTCGCGCCATTGTCCCCGCAGGCGGAGCCGGCACTCGGCTGTGGCCCTTGTCCAGGCGTGGGGCCCCCAAGTTCCTTCTCGACCCGTTCGGCTCCGGGCGCACCTTGATCCAGGCGACGTGGGACCGGCTTGTGCCTCTCGCGGGACCGGACGGGATCGCCGTCGTCACTGGTGCCGCCCACGCCGATGCTGTTCGCGGGCAGCTCCCGTCCACGGCCGAGGTGTTCACCGAGCCAGCCCCTCGCGATTCGATGCCTGCCATCGGGCTGGCGGCGGCCGTCATGACGTACCGGCACCCAAGCGCCATCGTCGGATCGTTCGCCGCGGACCACGTGATCGGCGACAACGTGGCCTTCTCCGACGCCATTCGCGGTGCCATTGAGGCCGCGCGCGAAGGGCTTGTGGCGACCATCGGTGTGCGGCCCACCGGACCGTCCACCGCGTTCGGGTATATTCAGGCCGCCGATCCGCTCGCCGGCCTGGCGGCTCGCCGCGTGGCCGAGTTCAAGGAAAAGCCGGATGCCGCCACTGCGCAGGGTTACATCGCGGCCGGCGATTATCGCTGGAACGCCGGCATGTTCGTCGCCCGCGGGCAGACCTTGATGGACCGGCTGACCGAGTTCCACGCCGGTCTCGCCGACGGCTTGTGGACCATCGCGCGAGCGTGGGACACCGCGGACCGCGACCGTGTCCTCGGGGAGGTATGGCCCACGCTGCCGCGCATCGCCATCGACCACGCCATCGCCGAGCCACTCGCACCCCTCGGGGGCATGGCGGTCGTTGACGGCGCCTTCGCGTGGGATGACGTGGGCGACTGGCGTTCGGTGGGCACCTTGGCCGCGCCCGCCGCCGATGGCGCACGGCACGTCACGATCCCCCCTCGCTCTCCGATATCCCCCGCCGCCGCGGCCGTGCTCATCGACAGCCCCGATGCCCTGATCGCCTCGCATAGTGAGCGGGTAGTGGCCGTGGTGGGTGTGTCAGGGGCCGTCATCGTCGATACACCGGACGCGTTGCTGATCACGACGCGAGAATCCGCCCAGCTGGTCAAGGAAGCGGTCAACGAACTGACGCGACGTGGGCGCGAAGACGTACTCTGAGGCACCGCCAAATCAATGCCGCCGGGCCGCGCGAAAACACGGGCATGGCGACGCCGGTCAGTACGGCCAGTAGAACTCCATGTTGGTGGCGACGGGCACGGTGGTTCTGCGGACTTTCATCACCCAATTCCCGTGGATGATCGTGATTCTGCGTGCGGCGCGATCGACTGATTCCACGATCGCGGCGTGACCGAGGACCTCCCCGCCGTCCATGATCACCAACGCTCCGGCCTTGGGCGTTCGGAGTCTGCGGATATCGGAACGCAGCGTCGCGCGATAGTCGCGAAAATGCCGGTGCGCAGGAATAATATCGTCGTGTCCGGCTCTGTTGGCGCCCCACGCGAGAAAAATGGAACACCAGGCGGCCCCAGACCCGGCCCATTCTTGGAACTTCGTCGGAATGCGTGTCCCTGAATGGCTCCCACGCTGGGTGTATCCAACCTGCGTGAGGAGAACGGCGACGATGTCGCCTCGTGCACCGGTTAACCGTGTTGCCGAGGTCTCGCCGGGTCTCGAATACAGCGTCCCGTGGGCAAATGTTTGAAGGCATCCACCGTCGGGAAGGCCGCACCGGGGATCCTGGAGCGGGACACCAAACGCTCCTGTGGGCCCGCCCGTGGCGATATAGCGCTTCTGGATCGCGCCTTTGACCAGCCAAGTCTTGGCGGTCGATCGCCCGGCCACTTCGACGAGCATGACCGAGGCGCCCAAATGCTGGTAGCTGACACGGGCTGTGTCAGATGCGCCGGCACGGGAGCGCTCGCGAGCGGTCAGCGTGCGCGTTGTCCCCCCGCGTCCGTAGACACTTCTCAGCTCGGCGGCCCGCTGGGCCATCGACCGCTTGACGGCACCAACAGCGATGGTCGTCTCGCCTCCGATGAGCACTCGGCCGGCCTGGCGGACGATGGCGCGCACCGTGGCCCGCGTGTCAACCCAGGTGAATGCGGTGTAGGCGCCGCCGTCGCCAGCGACCGCCGTCGTGATAGAGCGCCATTGCTCATCGCTGCGTCGCTGGATGGTGACTGTGGCGCCGGCAAGGACGGTGTTGCCGTCCTTCGCGAGGCCCGTGAGCCGGACCCGTTCACCCGGGCGCACTGTGGCGGCCGATGCGGCAAGCGTGAGGGTCGGCGCCAGCAGTTCCGGCGCCGGGGCGGCGCCGGCGCCCTGCGTTGGTCCAGCACCTGCTACCTGTTCCGGTCCGGGCTCAGACACTGGGTCGGGAGCGGCGCCGAGAGGTTGATCCTCCACCGGATCGTGCGTGGGCGGGTCCGGCGCCGGTGTGGCATCCGCACGGTCCATGGCCGGGGCCGTGGGGCCAGGGCTGGGATCCGGGGACGGCAAGGCGCTCTCTAAGGAGCTGGTGGGGACGGCATCGGCGTCCGATGGCGCGGGGCTGGCGTCCGCCGACGAGATGGCCACGCCGAAGCTGGGCAATGCCTGGGGTAGGGCCACCACGGCGGCGAGCACCACCCCGAGGATGACCGCGGTGCCATGGGTGACGACCGGGAGGTGGCGGGGAAGCAACGGTGTCCCATTTCAGGAGTAGGCGGCGTGCGGTCGGCACCGGCGTCCGATGCGGACGCGGGTTCCACCGAGGATGGTACGCCGGACGGTGCGGCGCCACGTGGGACCCCGCAGGGATCCATTAGCGTGTCGTGGCGTGGGTGAGGCGCGCAGTGGCGGTGTGACCCAGCACGAACGCGTGGCCCACCTTGACAACGTCAAGGCGATCCTGGTGGTGCTGGTCGTGGTGGGGCACGCCATCGAGGCTCTTCGCGGGAGGGCGCCAGAGGGGCTCTATGCCGCGATCTATTCGTTCCATATGCCCGCTTTTGTGCTGCTCAGCGGGTATTTGTCGCGGAACTGGGAGCCCGATGCCAGACGCCTGCGAGTCCTCGTGGGCACATTGGCGCTGCCGTTCATGATCTTTCAGGTGTTGCTTGGCGCAGAATTCGCGCTGCTGACGGGCACGGCGTTTCCGCGTGATCTGGCCACACCGCGTGGGGCGACCTGGTTCCTGCTGGCGTTGATGTGGTGGCGGTTGGGGACCCCCGTGTTGCGCGCGCTCCGCCATCCCGTGGCATGCACCCTGGTGGTCGCCGTGGCGCTTCCGCTTGACCCGAATGTCGGATCCCTGCTGGCGATCGGACGAACGGCCGGGCTTGTGCCGTTCTTCGCCCTGGGCATGGTGTTGCGCCCGCGCGTGTTCGAGTGGCTGGGGTGGCGAGCCGTGCGCGGTGTGGCGTGGGTGGCGTTGGCCGGGATTGTTGCGGGAGGGCTGATGTGGGGCTGGAGGATCGACCGAGGGTTCCTCTATCACCGTGCGGCCTACGACGCCGATGACGGCCTGTGGACCTCAATGGCGATCCGGCTGGCGGCGTTGGCCATCGGACTGGTCGGGGCGGCGGCGATCACGGCGATCGCCTCGCGGCGCCGGCGTTGGTACACCGTGGTCGGAGTCAACTCGCTGAGTGTGTATCTGGTGCACCTGGTGGTGCTGCAGGCCGCCCGATGGGTGGAGCCGGCAGCGGGAATCCTACGAGGAGACGGCGGGGTGGGCGTCACCGCCGCCGTGGTTGGCGCGGGTGTGGCGCTGGCGCTGGCCTTGGGAACAGCGCGCGTGACGCGGGCAACGGCGTGGCTGGTGCACCCTGCCCGCGGGTCCGCCTGGTTGGTCCGATAGCTCCACACCTCGCGGTCACCGTGATGCCCTCCAGCAACCTGGGACCGCACGTTGTTACACCTCTACAAAGTTCTCCGTGTCGGATCGCCCGCATCGGCATGGAACAGATCGCCTCTGTTTCGCGGGCCTGTCCTCGAGCGAGGACCGCCTACCGTGGTGCCCATGCCACTGAGGAGGATCCTGATCGCCAACCGCGGCGAAGTCGCCGTCCGGATCGTGCGTGCCTGCGCTGATGCTGGCTTGATCTCGATCGCCGTCTATTCGGAGGAAGACCGCGATGCCGTTCACGTGCGCCTAGCCGATGAGGCCTTCTCGCTCGGTGCGGCAGGTGCAGCTACAACGTATCTGAGCATTGAACGATTGCTGGCTGTCGCTGCGCAGGCCAAAGCCGACGCGGTGCATCCCGGATACGGA
This sequence comes from Bifidobacteriaceae bacterium, assembly GCA_031266115.1. GTDB lineage: Bacteria > Actinomycetota > Actinomycetes > Actinomycetales > WQXJ01 > JAIRRT01. The sequence goes on along the minus strand of JAISBQ010000126.1, from coordinate 8,794 downwards.
TTCCTCGCCGAATCTGCCGACTTCGCCAGCCGGGTCGCCGATGCCGGACTGACATGGATAGGCCCGTCGCCCTCAGCGATCGCCGCGTTAGGGGACAAGGTTGCTGCCCGCGCCGTTGCCCGTGCGGTCGGAGCGAGCCTCCTGCCCGCCACAGACGAACCTGTCGCCACGCCGGACGCCGTCCGTGCCTTCGCCGCCATTCATGGCTTTCCTCTGGTGGTGAAAGCGGCACATGGCGGCGGCGGGCGAGGAATGCGTGTGATTCGCTCGGCCACGGAGATCTCAGACGCTGTCGAGGCCGCCACGCGCGAGGCCACCGCCGCATTCGGACGGGGCGAGTGTTTTGTTGAGCGCTACCTCGACACACCACGCCATGTCGAGACCCAGTGTGTAGCCGATTCCTACGGGACGGTCGCCATTGTGGGGACTCGCGATTGTTCTGTCCAGCGGCGCCACCAAAAGCTGGTGGAGGAGGCACCGGCACCGTTTCTCAGCGATCCTTTACGGGAGGAGATGGCCCGGACCTCTCGCGCCATTCTGCGCCGCGTGGGATATGTGGGCGCCGCCACCGTGGAATTCCTCGTGTGGGCCGACGATGCCGGCGTGAGCGATGTCAGCGCCGGCATTCCCCCGTACTCGGTCGCCTTCCTGGAGGTCAACACCCGCCTCCAAGTTGAACACCCGGTGAGTGAGGAAGTGACGGGGGTTGACCTGGTCCGCGAGCAGTTCAGAATCGCCGCCGGAGAGCCGCTCGGTTATGACGCTGTGGAGCCCGTGGGCCACGCCATCGAATTCAGGATCAACGGTGAGGACCCGGCGCGTGGATTTGCGCCGAGCCCCGGTGTTCTGACAAGGCTTCGCCTGCCGGGTGGGCCGGGGGTGCGGGTCGACTTCGGCTTCGAGGAGGGTGATTCAGTCTCGGGGAGCTTCGACTCGCTGCTCGGTAAGGTGATCGTGCGTGGGCGCGACCGCGTCGAGGCGCTCGCGCGAGCCCGACGCGCCTTGCGCGAGGTGGAGGTCCGTGGCGTCGCGACGGGGATCGGATTGCTCCGGGCGCTGGTGTCCAATCCGGCTTTCACCGCGGATGGACGCGCCGGCGGCGCGTTCGGTATCCACACGCGGTTCGTCGAGACCGAGTTGGCGGCTATCGCACCAGGCGTGGTCCCAGCTGACGGTGAGGCCGGGGGTCACGGGCCGGCAACGTCGAGCCCGGACGAGGCGCCCGCGACCGGCCGAGTGGTGGTCGAGGTGGCAGGCAAGCGATTCGAAGTGGTGTTGCCGGCCGGCCTGATGCGCGCCGCGACCATCGCACCACCTCGCCGTACACCACGGCGTGTCCCGCCCCCTGGCGTAGCCGGCGCCGATGGCGCCGTCGTGGCGCCGATGCAGGGTGTGATCGTGCGGGTCGCGGTGGGCGAAGGCGACGTGGTTGAGGCCGGTCAAGTCCTCGTGGTGCTCGAGGCCATGAAGATGGAACAGCCGCTGACGGCGCCTCGTGGTGGCACTGTGCGAGCGCTCAACGCGGACGTGGGAGCCAGGGTGGCTGCCGGAACGGTCCTGGCCATGGTGGATGAGGGGACCGCCGCCTGAATACCCACCAGCTCGACAAGGACTCTGCCTGGGTAGCGAGGGGAGCGTGTCATGTGGCGGTGTGTGCGCGGTAGGTGACGGCGAATTCGGCCAATCGATGTGCCATCACATCGATGGCCTGGGGGTTGGAATCGACGAGAACAAATCGGCGGCCGAGTTTGGCGGCGACAGCACCCGTGGTTCCAGATCCCGCAAAGAAGTCCAGGATCAGATCTCCAGGACTGCTCGACGCCTGGATAGCGCGGCGGACTATCCCCTCAGGTTTCTGGTTGGGGTAGCCGGTCTTTTCTGATCCGGACGTTGGGACAATGGTGTGCCACCACACGTCGGTGGGGAGCTTGCCACGGGCGGCCTTGTCGGGTCCGGCCAATCTCGGTGCCATATAGGGGATACGCTCGATGGCTTCCTGGTCGAAGTAGTGCATCGACATGTTCTTGACGTATACGAGGATCGTATCGTGCTTGGCTGGCCATCTGTCCCTGGCGCGCCCGCCGAAGTCATATGCCCAAATGATTTCGTTGAGGAAATTTTCGCGACCAAAAATCTGATCCAGAAGCACCTTGCAGTAATGCGCCTCACGCTGATCGATATGAAAATACAAAGTCCCCGAGTCTACAAGGAGACGGTGGGCATGAATAAGACGTGGCGCGATGAAGTCGAGATAATTCACCACTGTATCCGGGTATTCCATCCGGCCGAGGGCCACGGTAGAGTACCGCTCACCCGCGAATCCGGTGCGGTCACCGGTGGGATCGCGGACCGTGCGCAGCGTCACGCGCTCTCGGCGCGACCCGGTGTTGAACGGCGGATCGATATAGATGAGGTGAAATGCGGCGTCGGGAAGCGACGGAAGGACATCGAGATTCTCCCCATGGATCACCATGTTCTCTCGTATGGCGCCTTGCGACCACCCGCCCATCGGCATGTCACCGTTCCCGTCGCTCAGTGTGGAGCGGACCGTGGGTCACCATCGCCGGCAGGTTGTCTACCACCACGTCGGCGCCCGCTTCGGTGAGCGCCGATGCTCCTATTCCGCGATCGACACCCACCACCAGGGCAAATCCTCCTGCGCGACCCGCCGCGACTCCGGCGACGGCGTCTTCGACCACGGCCGAGTGGGCTGCTGCCACGCCCAAACATCGCGCCGCTCGGGTGAAAGTATCGGGAGCCGGCTTCCCCCGAAGGTGCTCGACCGCGGCGACCTCGCCGTCGATCACCACGTCGAAATACCTGCTCAATCCGGCCGAGGCCAAGACGCTCCGAGCGTTCTTCGAGCTCGATACGACCGCCATTGCTTTTCCTGCGGCCGCCAACTGAGCGAGGAGCGATACGGTACCGGGGAAGGGGGCAACGCCATCGTCAGCGAGAAGGCGTGTGAAGATGGCATTCTTCCGGTTGCCCAATCCGGCGATAGTCAAGGCGTCCGGGGAGTCTCCGTCTGCCCCGCGAGGAAGCCGAAGACCACGAGATTCCAGCAAGTCACGAGCGCCCTCACAGCGGGGCTTTCCATCGATGTAGCGGAAATAGTCGAGATCGGAATATGGAGGGGTGGCACCGCATGCCGCGAGATAGTCCGTGAATAGGGCGGACCACGCACGGCGATGAACCTCGGCGGTGGGAGTCAAGACGCCGTCGAGGTCGAACAGGATCGCTCGCAGTGGCGCCATGAGCGCACCGATAGTCACCGGCCCACTGTGCCACATGTTGCCCGGCGCTGGCACTCGTGGACGCCCCCACGCAGCCACTCACAGGCCGGCCAGGATGGCGGAACGTTCCTGCGGCGCGTACCAGAGGAGGTCGCGCTCTTCGACGCGGAGCGCGGCGGCGGGATCGGCGGCGATGGCAAGGCGGACGTCATCGGCGGCATCCGGCTCGTCGATGTGGATGGCGGCCACGGCGGCCCACATCACGCGGCGCGTGAGCACAACAGCCCCCGGATGAGGGTCTGACCACTGGGGAGGAGCGAGATCGGCATCCGGGACATCGGCCGAGACCACCACGCGACGCGGTGGCGCGATGGACCCTGCGAGGCCGGCGAGGGAGGCGTCGGCAGCGGCAAGGAACGCCGCATACTCCACGACCTCGGTGTCCTCGCCGGGGAGTTCGACGGCGAGCCCGGCCGTGGGGGCAAACGCCGTGGGTGCGGCGATGTCGGGCTCGGCGAGTCGAGGCACAGTGAGGGGGATGTACACACGCACCCCGTCAGTCTTCCACTCGGGCGCGGCGGCGCTGTTCGTCTTGCGAGTGGTGCGCAAGGGTGCGGGAAGCATTGAGGATTGCGCGCGGAGCGAAAACCCGTCGCACCGGCCATCGACCTGGGCGCGAGCCTGGGGATGATCGCCGCCGACAACCATCAGGACGGATACGCACAACGGGTGGAGTTATCCACAGATAGGGGATAGATCGGATTCATCCACAGGTCCCTGATCCACGTTGACCTTCGCCACATGCGCTGCCAATACTAGGGCGGTCCCCGGCGGCACAAGGCGGTGTTTGCCCGTGCGGCCGACAATCGAGCAGAGTAGCTGCCATTCGCCAACGGAGTCCCCATGCCCGAATCTGGCCAATCAGACCCCACGCCGGCCTTTGAAGCGGCCAACGTCTTCGTTCCGAAACAGGTCTACTCGAAGGAACCGAGGCCCCAACCCCAGCCGCGCTGCGTCAGACCGCCCCATCCACCGAACGCCCCAGATCCGGCTCGCTGGGCAGCACGGTTGGCCGTATCCACCGCGCAAGCGGCACGCGGTTGCCGCCCGGTGTCGCAACTCCACCGTTGGGTGAGCCGGGAGATCCTCGAATCGCTCCAGGTCAAGGCCCAGCGTGTTCATCGCATCAACCGTGGACGCGATCCCCAGCGCATGCACATTCACGTGCGGCGAATCCGGATTTCCGAGCCGGCGTTCGGTGTGGTCGAGGCGGCCGTGGTGGTGGATGACGGCCGCCGGCCCTACGCGGTCGCCATGCGCCTTGAATGGCGCCGCGACCGCTGGCTCGCGAGCGTCCTGCACGTTCTGTAAGTGGCTGTGTGAGAACCCCGCGGCGATCAGCCGAGGATGTGCTGGGCGCGTTCGCGGGCTCCGCGAGACGCCGTGATAGTGCACCGCAGCCGCCCTAGTGTTCTCAAACAGCCACCACGTGGCCGCTGGCTAGGCTGACCACATGGCGAATCGAACCGGTGCCGCGGCGGAGCGCGCTGAGGGAAGCGAAGCGTTGGCCAGTGAGGCAGCGGAGGCTTTCGCGGCGGCCGCAGGGGTCGAGCGACATGAAATCGCCGTGGTGCTGGGATCGGGATGGGGCGCCGGGGCCGAGCGGCTTGGGCCTGTTACTGCGCAGGTGCCCGCGGAATCGATACCGGGGTTTGCGCCATCGTCCACGCCTGGACATGCGGGGATGCTGACGTCGGTGCAGGTGGCGGGTACCGATGCCCATGCTTTGGTGATCACGGCCCGCTCGCATTACTACGAGCGGCGAGATTCACTAGGCGTCGCCCACCCGATCCGGATGGCGGCCCACACGGGGGCCCGCATCATGGTTCTCACCAACGGATGCGGTGCCATTCGGCCCTGGGCGCCCGGCACAGTCGCGATTGTTCGCGACCATCTCAATCTCACCGCCGCGACGCCGCTTGCGGGGGCGGCCTTCGTCGATCTGACCGACCTGTATTCTCGCCGACTTCGGGCCGTGGTGAGCACCCGCTATCCGGACCTTCCGCAGGGTGTGTACGCCCAATTCCCCGGTCCGCAGTACGAGACTCCGGCCGAGGTGCGGGCGGCGGGCATTCTCGGTGCCGATCTCGTGGGGATGTCTACCGCGTTGGAGGCCATCGCCGCGCGAGCCGCGGGCATGGAGGTGGTGGGGTTGTCGCTCATCACGAATCCTGCGGCGGGCACGGGACCAGGGGGGTTGGACCACGCCGACGTGCTCGCCACGGGCCGTCTCGCCGCAGAACGCCTGGCCGACATGATCGCTGTGTTGATCCCGGCGTTCTTGATGGCGTGAGGCTACGCCTCGTAGCCGGCTTGGCGCTCTCCAACGGCGGTCGCCGAGGTGCCACGAAGCACCGCCCGCGCGGGCGCCGCCGTGTGGGTGCGCACGACGCGCGTGCTGGAGCCGAGGTTTGACGTCTCACCTCGCTAGGATTGCCCGGGCCACTGAACGGGTGAACCGCCACACACTGCCATGAACAGCGATGCGCGAGGTGACATGCGCGATGGAGGATCTCAGCGTTCGGCATATCGCTTCTGAAGCGGATGTCGACGAGCTGACCTCGCTGTTACTCGACCCCCGGCGCACCAACCCCGTGGTTGTGGTCTCGACACGCCAAGGCGAATCAGAGGCGTGGATCGACGCCGAGCGGATCGCGGAAGAGGTCGGTGATCTCGCGCAAGTCTGGGTGGTACCGACAAGTTCGCTGTCGTGGCGCCTCGCGGGGGCACTCCCGGCCAAGACCCAGGTATACGGCGGTGCCGGCCGCGTCTACCCGGCTGACCCGACGTGGCAGTCGGAGCCGCGGGTATCGCCGTTGCGGTTCGTCACACGGCGCGAACTTGCGACCACGGTCACCGATCACCTGATCTCTGACGCGATGAGCTTCGCGTTGGCCTCAGGGGTGTTGTCTGGTGCCAGGCCACCCTCGCGGATGGCGACGCACCATACCGGTGTGGTGACTGGCATCATCCAGCAACGCGCATTCGTGGAGCTCGACAACGGTGCTATGGCGACGATCTGTCCCGAGCTGACGGTGGCCGACGTCCAGGTCAGCGAACTGGTTGAGGTGGGTCAGCAGGTCAGCGGCATGGTCGATCCGGTGACCAAACGCCTCGACGTCCGCGAGAGTCTGAGCCCCGGCGCCGATGCCATGGCTCTGTACAACCCCGGCGACGTCATCCTCGCGCAGGTGGTCCGGGTTGGCATGAAGAACGTCACCGTGCGGTCGTTCCCCGGCATCGAACGTCAGCTCACCGCCGAGCAGGCCGGCGCGAGCGGCGAGTTGACGGACCTTTTCTCGCCCGGCGAGGTGGTCCGTGTGCGCCTGGTGGGCCACGCCCCACTCGAGCTGCGGATGGATGACATCACGCCGTCCGATGATGCCCGTCCCGCCCCGAGCCTGTTGCCCGGTGGCCCGCCTTGGATACGCCTCCCCCCGCCGCCCCCGCCGCCGCCCGCCGACGATGCCGCTCCCGCCGCATCCGGCCCCGCCGACATCGCTGAGGCCGCCCCCGCGGTACCGGACGACGACGAGGCTGTGGACGCCGGTCGCGACGCCAGCGCTGGCGCGCGCGGTCGGGGCCGACCGAATCCACGCGAATTGGGCGCGCGAGTCGCGGCACGTAAAGCTGGAGTGGCCTACGTCCCTCCCTCGCTGCCCTCGTCGGCCCCAGAACGGAGCGACGGCGGTGGCATCGACCGCGTCGCCTGCGCTGCTCACGCCCATGGCGATGGCACAGAGCCGGCGACGGACGCACCACCTGTGCGTCCCGCGCCCAAACCCGGTCCGCGCCCGTTCCCACCACGCCGAATGCTCCCTGGTGGCGAGCCGGTAGCAAGCGTCGCTGAGTCGGAGAGTATCGCCGACGGCGATGCGCCCCGGCCGGTGCCAAAGCCGGGTCCGCGCCCGGCCCATCGGCGTGCCGCGCGCCCGGCAGGCGCTCCGACGGTGGCACCGGTGGCCCCCGCCGTCGTCGAGCCGGCGCCGCCGGAACTCGTGGTGTCGCCACACCCCAAGCCAGGTCCCAAGGGCGCTGGCGTCCGTCCGGGCCCGGCGATGGCATCGGACGGCGGCCCGGCCGCACCACCACCGCAAGCCCACGGAGCCTTCACGGTGGGCGAGATTACGGGGCTCACATCCGCGGAGGTGGACAACCTTGTCGGCCAGTACAAGAACCGTGCCGAGGTAGCCGAGGAGCGGGAGGCACAGGCCCGCGAGCGCGCCGATGGCCTGCGCCGGGAGCGGGACGATCTGTCCGAGTATGCGGACCAAGTTGCCCACGAGCGCAACGAGTTGCAGCACCAGGGCGGCCGGCTGCGAACCAAACTCCGCGACGCTCAGTCCACGGTCCGTCACCTGCGCAAGGCGGCCGCTGCCCCGCCCAGCGCCGCACCCGCAAACATCTGGGAACGGGTGTCGGGCATGTTCGTCGACCCCGACAAACAACTTCGATGGGAAATATCCATGGCGTGGACGCTCTACGTGTCGCCCGAAGACAAGGACCGCTTCCCGCTGCCGGACTACGACATCGGTCCCGACTTCGCCACGTCCGTTGAACGCCTCCAAGGAGTGGCGAGGGAGAAGGTTCTGACCGTCATCGTCAACGTTCTGACCAACCGGGCCAAGGACTCAGAGGGGCGCAACCTCCACCGCCTGCGTTCCGGTTCGGCCGGCGGCGCGCCCACCCGCAAACGCGACGATGGCGCCGTGGCCATGAGAGTCGCGCTCCAACGCGGTACACCAGCCGCCCGTCAGCTGCACTTTTGGCGGCTTTCGGGTGGACGGATCGAATTGCACCGCGTGGGTGTCCACGACGCGGAGCTCCTGTAAGAGCGCAGGCGACCGGGTTATCGCGGCTGGCGCAGTGCGCGCGCGTATGCCGGCGCGATGGTCTCGGCGACGATGGCGGCGCGTTCGTCCGCGTGGATGAAGGCACCCCGTGCGGCCGTGATGGTGGCGTCTCGGACGTCGGCAAGGGTCCACGCGGCCTCGGCCATGAGGAGCGTCACCTCACGGGTCATTGATGTGCCAGACATCAGACGGTTGTCGGTGTTGATGGTGACGGGGAAGCCACAGTGCTTGAGGGCGGTGATCGGGTGTGCCGCGACGGATTCCACAGCGCCGGTCTGGACGTTGGACGATGGGCACATCTCCAACACGATTCCCCAATCGCGACTCCAGTGCGCCAAGGCCCCAAGTTCGGCGTACTCGGGGCCGGTGGCGCCCCCGGCCCCACCGCCACCCCACCGGCCGGCCGGGCTTCGGGGTAGGCCCAGGCCGGCGATGTCCTCGACCAGCGCTACGCCGTGCCCAATCCGGCGTGCACCCCCCTTGGTCACCGCCTCCCAGATGGAGGCGAGCCCGCCCGCTTCACCGGCGTGGATGGTGACGGGGATGGTGGCCTCGGCGAGCATCTGGAACGCCGCCATGTGGTGGGTCACTCCGAACCCTGCCTCGGGGCCCGCGATGTCATATCCCGCTACCCGAACACGGTTG
>JAISBQ010000123.1 GCA_031266115.1 Bifidobacteriaceae bacterium | reverse complement strand
CCGCGGATCAGCTCGACCGTGGGCTTGATGGCGACTGGGTTCATGAAGTGGATGCCGACGACGTTGGCGGGGAGGCGATAGCAGGACGCCAGCTTGGTGATGGAGATCGCCGAGGTGTTCGTCGCAATTGTGCAGCGGTCGTCCAGATGCTCGCTCAGGGCGGCAAAGACACTCTGCTTGGCGTCGACCACCTCGGAGATGTTCTCCACGACGAAGGTGCAGGCGCGAAGATCGGCGAGGGACTCGGAGAGAACGAGCTTTCCCGGCTCCGAAGCGCCGTCGCCTTGCACGACGCCCGAGAATTCCGCCAGCAGCTCGTACTCACGGATGCGGTCTTGGGCCTGCTCGAGCTGGTGCGCGCTGTTGTCGACCAAAGTCACGTCGTAGCCCCGGGACTGGGCGGCCTGCGCAACGCCCGTGCCCATGACACCAGCACCGATCACTCCAAGACGGCGCTTCTGAGGTTCATTTTCCTGCGAGATCAGATCAGAATTCACGTAGTGTCGCATTCCAGAGAGATAGCAAATAGACATCCCGGATGATCGGAACCGCAGGCCCAAAATCCACTGCACATGGACCCGATGGTCTGTTGACCAGGAATATATTCTAGCGTGTCCACCGCGGGCCACGAACCAAGGCTTGAGGCCTATGCATGCTGGGAGTCTAGAGCCCTCCGCCCCGCGCTGACCTGCATGGATGACCTGCGGATGCTTCATCGTGCATGAGCCTCCTTGAGTCTGAATCATCTGATTTGAGCGTGTAGTCGGGGTTTGAAGCTGGCTTCGAGGAGAACTCGTAGGCGGTAGTGGGTAGGGTTGCGGAAGCCGAGGGCGGTGCCGAGTAGGTGTTCGACGCGTCCGTCGATGGCTCCTGCGGGTCGAGGATGTCGATCGCGCGCCTCTTGAGCGTCCGTCCGAATGTGGTGAGCTCAGTCAGCGTAGTCGGGACACCGTGGCTGGCGACCTCGATCACCCAGGCCATATCGCTGCTTGGTTTCAAGTGGTCGAGGCGCCGGGAGGCGGCGATCATGCGTTGGTGGATGCCCAGGTCGCCGCAATGTGGACGTGGTCGTTGACGGCGAACAGGGGGTCTGTGCAGAACTTTGTGTCCGGGGCTGGTCGTTCTTGTTTGACGGATGGTGATCGGGAGATAATTTCTCGTTGTCTGGAGGCTGGCGACTCGCAGTCGGCGGAAACTGGCTGGCTGGGTGGGTGCCAGGCCGGGAACGAGCGAGTAGCGGTGCAGACTCACCTCGCGTTGGCTGGCATATCGTGCTGGGCGACGGCGATCGGACCCATCACACCGATAGATCCGGTGACCTCGTGTGGGTCACAGGGACGGTCGTTCCTGCCCTGGCGCAGCGTTGTTGGAAAGGCGCCGCTCGTCCTTGCTGGGTTGTGTGATTGCTTTCGCTTGGTTGAGAGCGTGGCGAGTTCGTGCGGCGTCGGTCTTTTGTGCATTGGTGTTGATCGCCTGTCCGATGGGAGCGCGACTTGTGATGCCGTATCGGTCGCGGTAGGCGGCGACCGTACGAGCCAGACTCTTCCACCGTTGCAGGAGGTGCCCGTTCGCGGGTGGTGCGCCGAGCGCCTGAACCCAGGCATGTCGGTCTGCTAGCGCACGGTCGAGCAGTGCCTGGGCACGGGCTTCAATGAGCGTGCGTCGTTCGTTGAGTGCGGTGCGCATGTCGTCGGACATTGGGCCGGTGGCTTCTGGGATGAGCCCGACGATTAGGCGTGAGGTCTTGCGGGCGCGTCCGGGGTCGGCAGGTCGTGCGGTGGCTCGGTGGAGCCGGTTGTGGAGGATGGCGGCGATGTCGTCGGCGTCGTCGAAGCGGCGTGCGGCGACGAGGCGTGGCAGGAGTGTCTCGATGTCGTGGTGGTGGGCTTCGGCACGACGGAGCTGCGCGCTCAGAGGTCCAAAGGCCTCGGAAGTGATGACGGCGTCGGCTTGCTCGCGGGTTAGTCCACTGGCACGGATGAGTGTGGTCCATCGGTCGTGTTGGGCTGCGGCGGCGATAGTTTCGTATTCGGCAGCGAGTTGCGCGATCGACGTGGCGGCCTCTTGTTGAGTCGTGATCGCCTCGTGGGCCGACAGCTCGGCTCCGCTGTGTTGCAGGACCCCGTGCAGGATGGAGCGGGCTGTCGCGTCGGGGTTGTCGTTGGGGTGGGGTGTGGTGTGGGTGTCGTCGGGCCGGTCGGTGGCCACGTAGGCCAGGTTGGTGTGCCGGCCGCGGGTCATCGCCACATACAGGCTCTCCCTGGTCATCGTTGGCGAGACCAGAACATGGGCAGTGTCCGTCGTGATGCCCTGCGCTCGGTATGCAGTGACGGCGTAGCCCAGGTCCGGTAAACGCACCTACGTCCTAGCAAGACGAAAGGTGGAGCCGGAATGGACCACGGCCAGCAGGAACAGACCAAGGAGCCGCCGCAGCGGGCGGCGGTGTATGTGCGGATCAGCGACGACCCGGAGGGAACCGAACGCGGCGTGGACCGCCAGGAGGCCGACTGTCGCGCCTACGCCGCATCGCGCGGCATGGCGGTGGCGGAGGTGTTCAGGGAGAACGACACGTCGGCGTTCAAACAACGCACGATCACTCTCCCGTCAGGGGAGCGGGTCCGGCGGGTGGTGCGCCCCCAGTTCCGCGCCATGCTCGGGTTCCTGGCGCGGGGGAAGGCCGAGGTGATGGTGGCCTACGACCTGGACCGGGCGGTCAGGGACCCCCGTGACTTGGAGGACCTGATCGACGCGAAGGTCCTCAACCGGTTCAAAGTCAGGTCGGTGACCGGCTCGTTGAAGCTCGACACCGACGCCGACGTGGCGATGGCGAACAAGTCCAGCGCGGACACCGCCCGCCGGGTCACCAGGGCCGCGAGGCAGCAAGCGATCGAGGGCACGTGGCACGGAGGGAGGGCGCCGTTCGGGTACCGCTGCGAGGCGGGCACCCTGGTGGTGGAGCCCGGCAACGCGGAACTCGTGCGTGAGGCCGCCCAGAGGGTGCTCGCCGGGGAGTCCCTGTACCGCGTGTTGACGGACTGGAACGCGCGGGGCATCCCGACCGGCTGGGGCGGCGAGTGGAGCGACAAGACGTTGAAGATGGTCCTGCGCAACCCGTCGATCAAAGGTGTCCGGTCCTATCGTCCCCTGTTGCCGGACGGGACCCGCGCGAAGGCATCCCAGATGTCCGCGAAGGCGGCATGGCCGGCGATCTTGGACGAGGACACCTGGCAGCAGGTCAACGACACGCTGGACGCCCGTAAACAGGCCAGGACGTACTATCAGGGCGGGTCGAAGCGAGTGTTCCCGTTCTCCGGGCTGATCCGCTGCTCGGACTGCGGCACGGCGATGGTCCACCGGGGCGGGGTGTACCAGTGCCACCACTCCGGCCCCGGACAGTGCTGCCGGGCGATCCGCGCCGCCGAGGTCGCGGCTCTGGCCGAGGAGGCGGTGCTGGCGGTGTTCTCCCAGATCACCCTCGACCCGGCCCGCCGCGCCGACAGCGCGAAGGACACCACCGCGCGGGCGGGGTTGGCGGCCGTGTTGGACGCCGACCGGGCGAGGTTGGCCCGGTTGGACGACGACCATTACGACGGGCTGATCGACCGGGCCGCGTGGGTGCGCCAGCGCGCCCGGATCGCGGAGCGGGTCGAGAAGGCCCGGCGCGACTACCAGGCGGCCATGCCGGATGCGGCCCCGATGATCGACGTGACCACAGTCGCGGCCGAATGGGAGGGCCGCACGCCGTTGTGGCAGTTCCAGGCCGCGAGCCTGGTGTTGGAAGCAATCCTGGTCCACGCCCACCCGGCGGACATGATGACCGCCGTCCCGAAACGCCGCGACGAGACCACGGAGGCGTTCCACGTCCGCCGTGACGCCCACAGGGCGAAGGTGCTGGCCCGCCGGGTCGAGTTCGTGTGGCGGGCCTGAGAGCCGTGACGGTCAGCCGCACCGGCCGGGCTGCGGCGCACGCGGAGCGGCGCACAAGTCCAGCAACCGGGCCAACACAACCGGGTCGCTGGCCGTGGGGGCGAACCCCTGCGCGGCACGCGAGGTTGCGGCCAGCCGTCCGCCCGCCGTCGCCGCTGGCCAGACGGGAGGCGCTCCGCGGCCGTCGTGCGCGGGAGAGGCGGCGGGCGGGACGGCGCATGCGTCAATGGTCATACCGCGCAGGTGCGCGCCCGCCGCCGGACATGGGCCGCCAGGCTCTGGGAATCTGTTGACCGGTCGGCTATCTTTGACCATGGTCGCGGCGGTGTTCGCGGCCCTTGGCGGGCACCCGTGGTGGCGCAAACCCGTCCAGGCTGGTCACATGGTGGCGCTGAAACGGCGGCACCGTCGGACCAGGCGTCATGGGTTTGCGCCGCCGTCAAACGGAGGGTCGAGTTCGCCCAAGAGCCTGGCGCGTATGTCCGCCGCGTGGCGGGCCTCGTCCTCGCGTCTGCGGCGTCTCAGGATGGCCTCGATCTGCGGCAACAGCGGAACGAGCAGACGGGCGGTCGCCTCCAGGTCCCGGTCGATGCGTTCCGCGTCGGCCACCGCCTTGCGGGCCTCGCGTCTCATCGCTGCCGTGACCCCGTGGGCGCCGCGTTGGCGCAGGAGTTTCAGATGGCGTCCGGCGAGCAGTTGGACCGCGCTGCCATCGGGCGCGTCGGCCAGGGTCTGCTCCAAGTCGTCTATCAACAC
>JAISBQ010000079.1 GCA_031266115.1 Bifidobacteriaceae bacterium | reverse complement strand
CCCATGGTTCCTCCGGATCCTGGGGTCTGTGGTAGTCCGGCGCCGCTGGGACAACCTCCTTCGGATGAACGACGGCGCCCTCCACCTCCGGCACCGTGAGACCGTGCCACTCGCGGCCTACAGGTCGAAGAAGTCCGCGAGCCACTGACGGGCCTGTGCCAGGCAGTCCGCGTCCACCCTGCCCGCGCGAGCCGTGATCCGTCCTCGCACGATGGTGCGCGGCTGCTCCGTCATCGCCCATGACGGTTCGGCAAGCCCCACCGACGGGCCGCTCAGGCGTATGTGGTTGGGCCATCCTCGGTCAACCGTCGTGACCGGGAGGACGATGGCGAGCATGGTCACGGCATCTAGGTATCCACCGCTCGCCACCACGAGCGCGGGCCGATGGCCTGCCTGTTCGCGCCCACGTGCGGGGTCCAACGCCGCCCAGACCACGTCGCCGGGGGAAAGAGGAACCCCGACCTCGCTGGGCTGGTCACTCGCCACGATCGCGTCCGCCATCGGCCAGTTCGCTCGCCTCCCATCCGGACGTCTCCGCCGTCCACGACGCCAAGCGAGCCGTGGGCGTGCCGACGATGGCGTCACTCAAGGAGCGGAGCCGGGCGTCACGATCGCTGAGGTCGGCCAGGGCCCTAAGGTGCTGTCCGAGAGTAACGCCAGCACCACATGCCTGCGCCTTCAGACGATCGCGCAACTCAACCGAGACTTTGATGGTCGTGGCAGTCATACTTCGAGTATACCCAGCAGGTCACGCCGGGCTTGGTTACAGGTGCTCCCTAGTCGAGGTACTCCTTGACGGCGCCGATGAGGGAGGCCAGGCCCTTCTTGGCGTCCGAGAAGAACATGCCCGTCTTCGGGTCGGTGTACAGCTCGTTATCGATCCCGGCGTAGCCCTGGCCCATGCCGCGCTTGATGACAACTACCGACTTGGCGTGATCCACATCGAGGATCGGCATACCGGAGATCGGCGTCCCCGCGCGACGAGCCGCGGGATTGGTGACATCGTTGGCGCCCACCACGAGAGCGACATCGGCGGTATCGAACTCGGGGTTCGCCTCCTCCATCTCCTTCATCTCGTCATACGGAACACTCGCCTCAGCGAGCAGCACGTTCATGTGCCCAGGCATACGCCCAGCCACCGGATGGACTGCGTAGTACACGGTCACCCCGTGGGCGCTCAGCAGGTCGCCCAACTCGGCGATCTCGTGCTGGGCCTGACCAGCGGCCAGCCCATAGCCGGGAACGAACATCACCTTGGAGGCATACGCCAGCTGAATGGCGACATCGTCGGCATCCACGGTCCGCAACGACGCACCAGATGCCGCGACGGCGGCTGCGGCAGCCGAGGTGTCGCCCTGGCCGAACCCGCCCACCATGATCGACAAGATCGACCGGTTCATCGCATCGGCCATCTGCTTGGTAAGGATCGATCCAGACGCACCCACCAAAGCACCGGCGACGATAAGGATCTCGTTATCCACAACAAAGCCCGCCATCGCGACTGCCAGGCCGGTGAACGCGTTGAGCAAGGAGATCACCACGGGCATATCCGCGCCACCGATGGGCAGCACCAGGAGCACACCAAACGTCAACGCCCCAACCAGGCACGCCAACAGCAGCCACGTGTTGCCGCCCACGGCAATAGTCCAGACCCCGGCCACCACAGCGAGCAATGCGGAGGCACCCATGACGATCCGTGAGCCAGCGAACGTGATCGGATTGCCGGACACGATCCCCTGGAGTTTGCCGGCTGCGATCCACGACCCGGTGAACGTCACCGAGCCGATGACGATATCCAGCACCACCGGCACCGAGAATTCAACCGGCAGCAAGGCATCGACGCCGAAGGCCCCCGAGATGTCCCCGGCCAGGCTCATACGATGCAGGAAATCGGTCAACGCGACGAAGGCCGCCGCCCCGCCGCCCACGGCATTGAACACCGACACCAATTGCGGCATCGCCGTCATCTTGACGGTCTTGGCCGAGTACCAGCCGTATCCGCCACCCACGGCTAGACCACCGACCAGCGCGATCCCGGCGAACACCCCACCATGCCACCCGACGCCGGACCTCGAATCGAGGAGGAGGACCACGGTGATCAGGACAGCCGCCCCCATCCCGGCAGCCGAAAGCAGATTGCCACGCCGGGCCGTGCCAGGCGACCGCATGAGGTGCAGACCCATGACAAAACACACGGCTGCCACAAGGTACACGATCCAGGTGATCAGTTGCGTTGCGCTCATGTCAGTTCCCCGCCTTCTTCGCGTCGGTGCCTGCGGCGGGCTCGGGCCGCTTCTTGAACATCTCCAGCATGCGGTCGGTCACCACGTATCCGCCCATGACGTTCATCGCGGCCATCGCGGCCGCGAAGAACACGAGAACGTAGGCGAGCGGGTTGTCGGACAGCCCGCCCACCAGCATCGCGCCAACCACGATCACACCGTGGATGGAGTTGGCGCCGGACATCATCGGCGTGTGCAACGTGGTGGGAATCTTCGAGATGACCTCGAAGCCCACCAGCAGCGCGAGCACAAAGATCGTGATCGAAT
>JAISBQ010000064.1 GCA_031266115.1 Bifidobacteriaceae bacterium | reverse complement strand
CCCTGACGTCCCCGACCACCATGCCGGCGCCCGCTGCCGCGCTGGCGCCGGCGCCCGGCTCAGTGGCGTCATCGTCGGACCCTGTGGCGGCGCCCGCAGTGACATCCGCCACTACGCCGGGTTCGGCTATTCCCACGGATGGTGACGGCGACACCGATGCCCGTGTGGTTACGTCTCCGTCCGCTGTCCAACCCGCCGTGGCCTCGGGCGCGAAGCCCACCGCGCCGCCCGCAGCGACCATGGCGTACGTCACCCCGCTCGTGCGCAAGCTCGCAGGTCAGCTCGGAGTCGATCTCGCCCGCGTCTCCGGCAGCGGTGTGGGGGGGCGTATCCGCAGAGAGGATGTGGAACACGAGGCCGCCCGTGTGGAGGCCGAGCGTCAGGCCGCGCACGGCGGCTCAGCCGACCCAACACACCAACCCCCCCCTAGTGGGGCCGACTTCGCCGCGCTGGGCACGTCGGCATTCGCTGCTCTCCCATCCGCGGCGCCCCACGCCGCTGCTGCATCGCAGCTCACCCCTTACGCTCCAGTGGAACCTGCCGTGCCGCCCCTTGAACCCGATCCGCGCCGAGGCACCGCCGAATCTCTCTCGTGGCAGCGGTCCGCGATGGCCGAGCGAATGGTGTCCTCGCTCCACGCGACCGCCCAGGTCACGGCTACAGCGGAGGTCGATGTCACCCGTGTCGCGGCGCTCGTGGAGACCCTAGCGCCCGCGATCTTCGAGCGCGAGGGCATCCGTCTGGGCTTCTGGCCGTTCTTCGCGTTGGCGGCGATCGAGGCGCTCCAAACGAACCCGACGCTCAACGCGACCTTGGAGGGAGATCAGATCCGCTACCACGCCGTGGAGAACATCGCGTTCACGGTGGACACGCCACTGGGCCCGGTCACACCCGTGGTGAAGAACGCAGGGTCCATGAGTCTGGTCGACCTTGCGCGCGCGGTTGCCGACCTCGCCGCCCGCATTCACGACAACGCGATCATGCCCGACGAATTGGCCGGCGGAACGTTCACACTGACCAATCCGGGCAGCGGAGACGCGCTGTTCGAGACGCCGATCGTCCACGAGCCCCAGGTGGCGATCCTCTCCTTCGGCGCGATTGTCTCCAGGCCTGTCGTGGTGAGCGACCCGGCAGGCGGCGACGCGATCGCCGTGCGGTCCATGGCGTACCTCGCCCTGTCCTACGACCATCGCCTTGTCGACGGACCCGATGCGGGGCGCTTCCTGGCGATGGTCCGCCGCCGCATAGAGTCGGGCGCCTTCGACATCGGACTACCAGCCGCCTGATCACGGCCGACCGGAGACAACGGTCGACGAGGGGGATCTTCAATGCCCCCTCGCCGGTGGTCCCCGATGGGCTCACGCGGCCGCGTCGATCAAAGGGATATCCATCTCCGCCGCGGTCAGCGATCCGTGCTGTCCCACCATCGCCAACGATGCGGGGCTGGCGGTACGCGAATCGACGATGGCGCCGCGTCCGTTGACCGCGACAATCACGTCCCCGAGCATGGGCATGACCCTGTCCGCGACCCGCGGGCCGAACAGGCCAAGGTCGATGGCGTCATCTTTCGTCATCACCCATGCATCGGCCTCGAGGAAATCCTGCCAACGCTGGGCGATCGCCTCGGGGTTATCCCCATACACGTGCAGGGCGCGCGCCTCCCCGGCCACCATGGTCACGCCATCGGCGAGTGCCCGATGGGCCGCCACATCGATCGCTGCTCGTGGATCGGTGTCCACCATGCCGTGATCGGCCGTCACCCACAGCGCCACGCGAGCAGGTAGGCCGGCTCGCAGGTCGCGCATTGCCCGGTCAAGCACCTCGAGCGCCTCGATCCATTGACGGGACTGCCATCCGTGCGCGTGCCCGGCCTTGTCCAGTTCGCCCCAATACAGGTACACCACCCCACCGCCGGCGCATGCCGCGACGGCAGCCGCCACGCGCTCCGACGCACTGCCGGCGGTGACGAAGCGTGCGCCCCGAAGGCACGCGAGAGTCATGGGTGACCTGTGGAACCGATGTTGACCGATGAACGTCGGGCGGCTTCCCGCCTCGGCGAGACGCTCGAAGTACGTGGGATGGGGTTGCCACACTCGCGGCGGCGTGGGGGTCTCCCATCCGATCAAGGTGGTCCGTCTCCCCGTCGCCGGGTCGCGCAGCGAGTAGCCGGCAAGGCCAGTCACGCCCGGGGCCAATCCCGTTCCCAAGGTGCCCAGACTCGCGACCGTGGTGGACGGGAATCCTGCCTGGAGCACGTGTCTGGGCTGGCGTGCCAGGAATGGGGCGTGGCCCGGACGTTCAGCGATCTGTTCGGCACCCAAGCCATCGGCCAACACCACACAGACCGCGTGATGCGCCCCGCCGGGCCCGTTCCACGCATCTGGCGCACCGGCGACAGCGATCCCACACGCCCGTGCGGCGGCGGGAAGCACGCCCCCCAGGCAGGCCGAAGCGTAGGCCGGTGGCCGGACCCACGCAGGGATGTCCAGGTGAACGGGCCGGTCCACGGTCATGCCAGGCTCGTCGCCTTCGACAGGTGCCTCATAAACTCCAGCGCCTCAGCGACGTGAGCGTGGCCATCGCCCTCTTCGCTCACTCGCAGCAGCATGTCAGCGGTGGTCATCGAGCCGGTGTATCCGTGATCGGCCGGGCAAGCCGGATCCCCACACTGAGCCGGTTCCAACTCGAAGTGGGACGCGCCGCCCCACTGGACCGCCAACGTCACCGCTCTGGGACCCATGCCGGCGCCCCGCACCACATGGGTAGCGGCCACCGAGTGGATAGCGCGCAACGCCACGGCGTCCGTGGTGACGGCGGCGGTCACCTCGTCGTCTGGACCCTCCACCGCGTCATCAATGTGCAGCGTGACAAGGCGTGTGGGCGTCAACACCATCGCGCTGACATGGGAGCCCACCTCCCCCGCCGTGAGCGTGGGTTCCTGGTGGATCAGGAAGGCCTTGATCTCCTCACCGGCCAGCGCGTCCTCGATGACCCCCCACATCAACGTCGGGAAGTAGCCGCCCGCCTCGATCTTCGCCTTCAGGTCTTCACTGGAGATGTTCACTGGCGAATCATGGCACTACGGTCTGACATTCCCGGGTTCGGCGCGCTGACGGACCGTTTCGCTGATGGCGCACAGTGGCACTCCCAGCCTGGTCCCGGGGACGATGCCGCAGGTTCGGCGAGCCGGGTCCCGGCTGTGGTCCGCTGGGCGGGACAATGGGATGCCCGTCAACCGAAAGGAACCGCCCCTCCGCCATGGCACGCACCAGGGAACCTCAACTCCCCGAGGCAGCTGAGGAGACCATCGTCGACATCGATGTCGCCAGCGAGATGGAAACCTCCTACCTCGAATACGCATACTCCGTGATCTATGCGCGCGCACTTCCCGACGCGCGCGACGGCCTCAAGCCGGTCCAACGTCGCATCCTGTTCCAGATGGTCCAGATGGGTCTGAGCCCGGACCGCCCTCACGTGAAGTCAGCCCGCGTGGTCGGAGACGTGATGGGTCGCCTGCATCCTCACGGCGACGGCGCGATCTACGACGCGATGGTCCGCATGGCCCAGGCGTTTTCCCTGCGTCTGCCCCTGGTAGATGGGCACGGCAACTTCGGCTCTCTTGATGACGGACCGGCGGCCTACCGCTACACCGAAGCTCGTTTGGCCCCCGCGGCACTCGCCCTCACCGCAGATTTGTCCGAGGACGTGGTGGACTTCGTTCCCAACTACGATTCGCAGCTCACGCAGCCAGCTGTCCTACCGGCCGCGTTCCCCAATCTCCTGGTCAACGGCGCGTCAGGCATCGCCGTGGGGATGGCGACCAACATGGCGCCGCACAACCTTGTCGAGGTGGTCGCTGCGGCGCGCCACCTCATCGACCATCCGGACGCAGATCTCGACGCGCTCATGCGGTTTGTGCCCGGCCCAGACCTGCCCGGCGGGGGCACCATTGTGGGCCTGGACGGGATCCGCGAGGCATACCAGACCGGCCGCGGGGTGTTCCGGACCCGCGCCAAGACGCGCGTCGAGAACGTCACCGCGCGGCGCAAGGGGATCGTGGTCACCGAGCTGCCCTATCTGGTGGGCCCCGAAAAGGTCATCGAGAAGATCAAGGATGCGGTGCGTTTGCGGGGCCTGCAGGGGATCGCCGCGGTCACCGACTTGACCGACCGTGTCAAGGGCCTGCACCTGTTGATCGAGGTCAAGAACGGTTTCAATCCCGAGGCGGTGCTCGGCGAGCTTTACCGGCTCACTCCCATGGAAGATTCGTTCGGGATCAACAACGTGGCTCTGGTGGACGGTCAGCCCCGCACCATGGGTTTGCGCGAGCTTCTCCAGGTGTACGTGGACCATCGCCTTGAGGTGGTTCGTCGCCGCAGCGAGTACCGGCTTGCTCGCCGTCTGGAACGCCTCCACCTGGTGGAAGGCCTGTTGATCGCGATCCTGGACATCGATGAGGTCATCCAGGTGATTCGTGCGTCCGATGACGCCCCCGCCGCCCGCGGACGGCTCATCCAGGTGTTCGACCTGACCGAGGTGCAGGCCGAGTACATCCTGGAGTTGCGCCTGCGCCGGCTGACCAGGTTTTCCCGCATCGAGTTGGAGGCCGAGCGCGACGCGTTGACCGGGCAGATCGCGCAGCTGCGCCAACTCCTCGACTCACCACACGAGCTGCGGGGGCTCGTATCCAGCGAGCTGGCCGAAGTGTCCTCTCGCTACGGCACCCCCCGGCGGACCGTCCTGCTTGCCGCATCAGGCACGGTTGGAGCCGTCCCGGCGGCCCCGCTGGAGGTCCTCGATGGTCCGTGTTGGGTCCTGTTGTCGACCACAGGGCTCCTCGCCCGTACGGCGGGCCCCGACCGTCCGGGGCGGGTCGGGGAGCGGTCGGCGCATGACGCCATCGTCGGTGTCATCGCCGCGACCGTCCGCGGGGAGGTGGCGGCGGTCACCTCGCGTGGGCGGGCCTTGCGCCTGCCCTGTCTCGATCTGCCAGCGTTGCCGGACACGCAGACGCCGCCGTCATTGGCTGGTGGGGTGCCGGCGAGCGACCTGTTCGCCCTGGACGGCGACGAACACGTGATCGCGGTGATGTCCCTGGATCCGGCGGCCGGTCCACTCGCCCTCGGAACGGCTTCCGGCGTGGTCAAGCGAGTGGCGCATGACGTGCCGCGCGGCGAGGAATGGGAGCTCATCGCGCTGCGCCCGGAAGACCGCGTCATTGGGGCCGCCCACGCTCCGGACCCGGCAACCCTGGTGTTCGTCACCACCGACGCCCAGTTGCTCCGCTTCGCCGCCGATGCCGTCCGTCCCCAGGGTCGCCAGGCTGGCGGAATGGCCGGAATCAAGCTGTCAGCCTCCGCACAGGTGCTCTTCTTTGGTGTGGTGGGAGGCGGCGTGCTCACCTCGGCCCCCACCCCTGTGCCCGCTGCCGATGGGGCAGAGCCGGACACGCTCTTCGACGCGCTGAGCCTGGCGGGCCGTGACGCCGACCCGCCCGAGGGAACCGCGGCACCCACGCTGCCCGGCGAGTCAGCGGACGATGCGGTGGTGGTGACTATCGCCGGGTCGAGCCGGATGCTGACGGGTACCCAAGCGGGCGCGGTCAAGGTCACTCCGTTCAATCTGTACCCCGCCAAGGGCCGGGCGACCGGTGGCGTGCGTTGCCAGCGGTTCTTGCGCGGCCAGAACACGCTGCTGCTCGCGTGGGTCGGTCCGGCCCCGGCCCGTGGCGTCGGCGCGGGAGGTCAGCCGCTCTCACTTCCCGCCCCCGACCTACGCCGCGACGGTTCGGGCAGCCCGCAGGCAACCGCTGTGGCGAGCATCGGATAGGCGACCGGAGACACCACCGCGAGTTTCACCGTGAGGGGCTCCAACCGGGTCCAGGAGCTCGCAAAGGCGAAGCTCGACGGTCTGGAGGGCGGCTCCAGTGTTGAGTCTGACGGCGACCTAGAGGCACCCCACGAAGTGTCCTCCCTCCGCTTCGCTGCGGTCCGGTACTTCGCGGGGACCCCGAGAAAGTCGGCTCAACTGTGCAAAATCGAAACACCAAGGTGTTCTAGATCTGCACGCCGTAGACGATGGCCCGCGTGGTGGGGGCGAAACCCAGGTCATCGTAGAGGCCGAACCCCGAGTTGGTGTTCTCCGGATCGACAATGACGCTCGCGAACCGCAGCTGTGACCCGGCGAAAGCCTGGAGCGCGCGGACGGCGAGCGCCCGGCCGATCCCCCGTCCCCGATGGCTGGGGATGATGTTGAGACGATGGATCGCCCCTTCGGTGCGCCGAGCTGGGGACAGCGCCTCCACCTGAGGCAGTGACAGGAGATACCCGACCACGGCTTCGGAGCCCTCGCTCGGGTCGAGCACCACGAAGCTCCACTCCCTCCGGTATTCCTGCCAGCGTCGATGCCACCCCTCCGGGGTGAGCGGCCCCTCCCCCCACACGTCCCGGGCGCCCTGGGTGTGGGCATGGCGCACCGACGCCTCGGAGACCTCCGAGGCATGCGTGATGACCAGACCCTCGGGCAGGGGCGCCTCAGAGATGGGGGCCGCCAGGTCCCGGCGCATCTTCAGGTAGGTATGCACGGGGCTGAATCCGGCGGCGACCAGGAGGCGGCGACGATCCGCGGCGGTCTCCTCGACGTAGGCTGTCAGATTGGCCGGTCCGGCGCCTGGCACCCGCGCCAACAGCTGACGTCCACGGCCCTCTTGCCAGGCCAGCAGTGCTCGCCCGATGCCCCGGCCCGCCCACGACGGGTCCGTCGCGCCGTAGAACACGACGTTGGCGACATCGCCGGTGGGCCACAGGTAGACGGCGGCGTAGGCGCGCAGTATCCCGGCGCGGTCGAAGCCACCGACGGTGTCCAGGTGGCTGTAGTCGTTGCGGACCACCAGATCGATCAGCACATCCGTCACCGAGTCGATCACCGTACCCTCGGCCTCGTCCGCCTCACGGATCAGGGACCGCAACTGTCCGGTGTCCGTCGGGGCGAGCGGCCGCCACTCCAGTTCGAGATGTGGTGACGGCAACTCCGCCTGCGCGGGAGCCCTGACGCGCTCGGCGATGCTCCTGGCATGTCCCGCCCGAAAACCCTGGCCTGCCATGTGCTTCCTCCCTTGTGCGGTCCCGCCCGCCGGCGAGCCCCTAGGCGTCGATCGACGCGCGGTCCACGCCCGCCGCGCCGGCCACGATGAAGTCCTTGCGTGGTGCCACGTCGTTGCCCATCAGCATCTCGAACACCCGCTCCGCGGCGATCGCGTCGCGCATACCGATCCGCCGCAGTGTGCGGTGCCGCGGGTCCATGGTGGTCTCGGCGAGTTGATGCGCATCCATCTCCCCAAGTCCCTTGTACCGCTGCACAGGCTGCGTGTATCGCTTGCCCCTGGCGTCGAGGCGCCTCAGCGCTTTACCAAGCTCGCCTTCAGAGTAGGTGTAGATGACCTGTTTGTCGCCCTTGCCCGGCCCTGTGACGGCGATTCGATGGAGAGGCGGCACGGCGGCATAGACACGCCCGGCGGCGATGAGTGGCCTCATGTAGCGGAAGAACAGGGTCAGCAGGAGGGTCCGGATGTGCGCGCCGTCAACGTCGGCGTCGGTCATCACGATGATCTTGCCGTACCGCGCGCCCTCGATGTCGAAGGTCCGCCCAGACCCTGCTCCGATCACCTGGATGATCGATGCACACTCGGCATTGGACAGCATGTCGGAGGTGGAAGCCTTCTGGACGTTGAGGATCTTCCCGCGGATAGGCAGCAGCGCCTGATAGTCCGAATGTCTGGCGAGCTTGGCAGTGCCGAGTGCCGAGTCACCCTCGACGATGAACAGCTCCGATCGATCCACCTCACTGGTGCGGCAGTCGGCGAGCTTGGACGGCAGTGAGGAGGTCTCCAGGGCGCTCTTGCGACGCGAAATCTCCTTGTGCGTGCGTGCCGCGATGCGCGCCCGCATCTCGCCGACCACCTTGTCGAGGATTCGCCCGGTCGCCGCCTTGTCCTCCCGCCGCGTGGATGCCAGGCGTTTGGTGAGTTCTTCGCGGACCACCGCCGCGACGATGCCGCGCACCTGGGCGGTCCCCAACACGTCCTTGGTCTGCCCCTCGAACTGTGGCTCAGCGAGGCGTACGGTCAAGACCGCGGTCAACCCTGCGAGGACATCGTCCTTCTCGATCTTGGTGGCCGGCTCTTTCGCAGAGATCTTGAGTTTGCGCGTGTTGGCGGCGATCTGTTCCCGCAGGACCCGAACAAGTCCCTGCTCGAACCCCTGGAGATGAGTGCCGCCTTTCGGGGTTGCGATGATATTGACGAACGATCTCACCTGGGTCTCGTAACCCGTGCCCCAGCGCAGCGCCACCTCGACCTCGCAGGTCCGTTCGACCTCCCTGGGCACCAGGTGTCCTTTACCGTCCAACACCTGGACTGTCTCGGTGAAAGTTCGTGCCGCGGTCAGGCGCCACGGATCGTGAATAGCGGCGTCTGGCGCTAGGTATTCGACGTAGTCGGTGGCCCCACCCGTGTGGACAAAGACGTGCTCCTGCTCACCCGTACCATCCCCTCGCTGGTCGCGGACGCACACGCGCAGCCCCGGCACCAGGAAAGATGTTTG
>JAISBQ010000395.1 GCA_031266115.1 Bifidobacteriaceae bacterium | reverse complement strand
CTGCAGGCTGTCGACGCTGGTGACAATCGGGGTCACCTCGGTGCCATCCCCGAGGCCGAGATCGGGGAGATCGGCCAACGCATCGCCCACCAGGGTGACCTTGGACGCGTTGATGACGTTCGGGAACAGCGACCCGAAGATCAGCACCACCGCGCCCCCCAGTCCGACGGTGGTCGAGGTGAAGGCGAGGCCTGAGCGTCCCGTCAGGGTGAACAGGCACGCCGCGATGAGGGCGATCGCGGCGATGGCCACGGCACCCCACGTCCAGGTGTTGTTGGAGTAGGACAGCTGCATCCAGATCGCCCACACGGCCGCAGCGGCCGTCGCGGCGAGCATGAGCTTGGGCGCCGCCGCCTTGGCCCTGGCCTCAAGGTCCCCGGTGGTCTTCATCGAGGTGAAGATGGCACCGTGCGCCAAGAAGAGCAGCGCTGTGACCACGCCGCCGAGCAGGCAGAACGGGTTCTTGACCAGGTCGAAGAAGTCGCCACCGTAGAGGATCTTGGTGGGACCTAGCTGGAGCGGGTCAACCCGCGCGGGCACGCCGGCCACGAGATTGCCGAACGCGACACCCCACAGGACGGCGGGCACCCACGAGCCGAGCGTGATTGCCCAATCCCAACCGGTGCGCCACCGGTCGGAATCGATCTTGCTGCGGTACTCGAAGCCGACGTTGCGGACGATCAGCCCGAGCAGGATGAGGAACAGCGGCAGGTATGCGGCGGAGAACAACGTCGCATACCACTCCGGGAACGCGGCGAAAGTGGCACCGCCGGCGGTGAGGACCCACACCTCATTGCCATCCCACAGGGGGCCGATCGTGGTGAGCATCGCACGCTTCTCACGATCGGACTTGGCGAGGAAGGGGAAGAGCATCCCCACGCCGAAGTCGAAGCCCTCAAGGACGAGGTAGCCGGTCCACAGGACGGCGATGAGCCCAAACCCAAGGATCTGGAGGGCAGTGGGAGTGCCAGCGAGGTACTCGATGAGCGCCTTGAGCGCACCGAGAGCGGCATCGGGTGGAAGTGGTTCTGTCAACATCGGTTATCGCCTCCTGTCCTTGTCAGTACGCGAACGAGAGCGGCTGGGAATCATCCGCGTCATCGTCCTTGGTGGGAATGGTCTCGGCCTCGTCAACGCCGGCGCCCGTGTACTTGACCATCAGCTTGAACCAGAAGACGGCAAGGACCAGGTAGATGAGCGTGAACGCGACCAGGGTGATCGCCACGGAGCCAGCGCCGACCACCGAATCTGGCGATACGGCCGCCGCGGTGCGCAGGGCGATATCCGGGCTGGGTGCGCCAGCCTCGTAGACCGGGTAGACGATCCACGGTTGGCGACCGATCTCGGTGAAGATCCAGCCGAAGGCGGCGGCGATGAACGGCGTGGGCAGCGTGATCAGCGCCCAGACCTTCAACCCGCCGGATCCGGAGACCCGGCCCCCGCGCAGCGCGATGAGCGCCCAGATGGCGAGCACCGCAGCGAAGACGCCGAGCCCGATCATCAGCCGGAAGGACCACGCGGTCACCATGATGGGTGGCGTGTAGTCCAGGGCGTTGCCCTCGGCGTCCTCGGCGCCGAAGACCGACTCGAACTCCGCCTCCAGGTCGGCGATGCCCTTGACCTCGCCCGCGGAATCGCCGGTCGCGAGCAGGGACAGCAGCCCCTTGATCGGAAGGATTTGAGCGCCATCGAACGTGCCGTCCTCGCAGGTGCCGATGGGAGCTACGGTGAGCGCCGCTCCTTGACCTGGTTCCGGGGTCACGCACAGCGCCTCAGCGGCCGCCATCTTGGTGGGCTGAAGCTCGGTGGTGATGACGGCCTGGTTGTGGCCAGACAGGATGAGGGAGAGCCCGGCGACGATGATCGTGACCGTGCCCACCACCGCGCCGCGGCGGTAGACGTTGCGCGCCAGGTCTTCCTTGCCCTGGCGTACAGACTTGACGATCCACCACACCGAGATGCCGGCCATGAACGTGCCGGCCACCACGAAGGATGTCGAAATGGTGTGCCAGAACGTCGACAGCGAGAGCTTGGAGAACAGCATCTCGCCCAACGAGGCCATGTCTGCCCTCGGTGTCAGCAGGTTGCCCGCGCTGTCGGAGACCTTGGCCCCGACCGGGTACTGCATGAAGGAGTTGGCGGCGAGGATGAAGAAGGCGGACAGGTTGACAGCGAACGCGACCAGCCAGATGGTGGCGAGGTGCACCCCCTTGGACAGCCTGCCCCAGCCGAAGATCCAGATGCCGAGGAATGTCGATTCGATGAAGAACGCCGCGAGGGCCTCCATCGCGAGCGGGGCGCCGAAGATGTCTCCGACGTACCGTGAATACTCTGACCAGTTCATGCCGAACTGGAACTCTTGAACGATGCCAGTGACGATGCCAAGGGCGAAGTTGATCAGGAGCAGTTTCCCGAAGAACCTCGTCAGCCGGTACCACTCATCCTTGCCCGTCTTGACCCAGAAGGTCTGGAGCAGCGCCACGAGCGGGGACAACCCGATCGTAAGGGGCACGAAGATGAAGTGGTACACCGTGGTGATGCCAAACTGCCATCGAGCCAGGTCTAACGCTCCCACGTGAGCCTCCGCAATGAGGGTGAAGGCGGCGGGCACGGACGCGTCTGCGTCCCTGCCGGGACCGCCGGGTAGTTGATGTGCTTCAGCACCGGACGTGCTGGGTCCAAGCCTAGGGCCAAGCCCCCTCCTACCAAGGACTTAAGTCCTAAGTTCTTCACACTTTCTGACGATTTCTCTGCTGAAAGCGAGGGTTTCGGAAGGGTCCGCAGTAGAAATACTCATCGTGCTCGGGCGTGTCGTGGGTCGCTCGCAGCCCTCTGACAGGCCCATTTGAGTGACGAGGCGCAACCTGCGCCTCTCCGCCAGGTGATGCCCGACCTGGGACCTTTGGTCCACCCCACCCGGCAGGCGCCATCGGGCCGGTTTGACCTTCGCCAGCGGTTGGCTGAGGCTAAACCCACCACCATGAGCGCCAACACCCTGAAACCGCCGCCCCGCGAGGACGAACCGCCGCCCCGCGAGGACGAACCGCCGAACCTCCTGGCCGCCCTGGAACCCTTGTTGGCCCGCGTGTCCAGCCCCATCGACTATGTGGGCGGCGAGGTCGGGTCGGTGAGCAAACCCTGGACCCCCACACCGCACCGGCCTGTCGCCCGATGGGCACTCCTCTACCCCGATGCCTACGAGGTCGCCATCGCCAACCAGGGCATCCAGATCCTCTACGAGGTCCTCAACGCCCGCCCGGACGTCATCGCCGAACGCACCTACACGCCGTGGCCGGACATGGAAGCCCTGATGCGCGCGGCCGGAGTTCCCGCGTTCTCCGTCGATGCTCACCGGCCGTTGGCCGCCTTCGACGTGATCGGTGTCTCCCTGGCCACCGAATTGGGGTACGCGAACATCCTGACCACCCTCGACCTGGCCGGCATCCCCGTCCGCGCGGCGGACCGCGCCCAGTCCCATCCGCTGATCATCGCCGGCGGCCACGGCGCGTTCAACCCGGAGCCGCTCGCCCCGTTCCTTGATGCCGCCGTCCTTGGGGACGGCGAGGAGGCCGTGGGGATGGTGAGCGACGTCATCGTCGGGTGGAAACGCGATGGGCGGCCGGGTGGGCGCGGTGGCCTGCTGCGGCGGCTCGCCACCGGCGGTGTGGCCTACGTTCCCAGCCTGTATCGGGTGGAGTACGCGCCGGACGGCGCCATCGCGTCGGTGAGTCCGGTGGACGATGCCGTTCCCTCCCGCCCCGCGAAGCACACCGTCCAGGACTTGGATGCTTGGCCCTATCCGGCGAGTCCGATCGTGCCGTTTTCTGCGGCCGTTCACGAGCGGATGAGCGTCGAGATCTTCCGTGGATGCA
>JAISBQ010000327.1 GCA_031266115.1 Bifidobacteriaceae bacterium | reverse complement strand
AGTGCCTCGTGTGCCTCGGGCGCGGGGGAGGTGGCTGGCACAACCGGCGCGACGGGCACGGCGGGTACAGGCGGGGCCTCGGGCGCCTCGGGCGCGCGGGAGGTGGCTGGCACAACCGGCACGACGGGCACGGCGGGGGCTGCCGGCGCGGGCGGGGCCTCAGGCGCCAGACGCGCCAGAGGCACCGGCGGCGCGGCAAACACTTGCGGCGCGGCAGGGACAGTCGGCGCAGGCTCGGTCTCAGGCGCCATATGCGTGGGGGGCGCAGCCGGCACGGCAGACACGTGCTGCGCGGGCGGCACCGCAGGAGCGTGGCTGGGAGCTGGGACTCCTGGAGCGTCGGCCGAAGCCTGGAGGACCACTCTGCCGTCCGCGTCGATGTACCCCAGGTCCCCTGTGCGGAACAGGCGACCTGGGCCGAACGGGTTCGGAATCAGGTATTCGGCGATGAGTGGCGGACGGTCGCAATACCCGCGGGCAACGCCGACCCCGCCCACGCACACCTCGCCCAGCATGCCGACGCCGCACAACCGCATCCCGTCCAGCACGTACAGCGCCGTGTTGGCGATCGGTCGCAGGGCCCGGACTCGGGCGTCATCGCCGCCGCCGTCCTCACACGATTGCGCGGCGATGCCGGCGGTCTCGACACACCCGTACGCCCCGACCGGGCGGCCGCTCGCGGCCATGTCCGCTCCATCGCGAGCGAGGGTGAGGGGGTAGGAGACGGCGGCATCGTCCACGGCGGCGGCGGACCGGACGATGTGGGCGGCAGCGTTGACCAGGCTGCGGTGTTCCAGCACCACCCACCGGGGTGCGCCACCGGACGCCGCCAGGACCACGCACGCCACGTCGCGGGGCCCGGCAAGGCCAGGGAGATTCTCGGTGCCCTGGGCGCCAAGGGCCAGACCGGCCGCGTCAATGACGGGCACCGGGCAGCGTTGACGCAGGTCAAAGGGCATACTCGCACCGGCGATCACCACCGCTCTAGGCCTCGCGAATTCCAGGCGCTCCTCTAGCAGCGTCCGCGGCGACGCGCCATCGAGCGCCACCCACACGCCGCCGGCCTTGGCGATCGCATAGATCCCAACCAGCGCCTCCGGGCCAGGCCGGGCCACGAGCGCCACCACGTCCTCGCGACCGATCCCGGCCTCCCGCAGCGCCCAGGCCAACTGGTTGGCGCGCCGGTTGAGCTGGTCGAACGTCATGGTCCCCGCGTCGCCGGCCACGGCCGGGGCGCCGGGCATGCGCTGCGCCCACGCCTCCACCAGCCCGCCCAGGGTGAGGTGCTCGGGGAACGGCGTGGGCGCCGGAGTGAGATCGCGGGCCAGGTGGGCACGTTCTCGCGGATCGACCACATCAAGGTCCCACGCCTGGGCATCCGGATCACGGACGATGGCGCTCAGCGCCGTCGCCACGCGCCTCACCGTAAGCTCCGCGAGCCTGCCTGAGCACGCGGTCGAGTCAACGGAGAGGTCAAGCTTGAGACGCCCCTCACAGGTGACACGCAGCGACACGGCGTGCGTGAGTCCCACCGAACGGGAACGGGCGGCGTTCTGAGGTGACCCTGGATCCAGGTCGAAGCCGGCAAGACCCCCGGCCGACCTCACCTCCGCGCTGGATCTGGCGGGTTGCGTCGGTGGTGCGGCGCTGGGGGTGGCGGGAGCGTCATCGTCCACGCTGATCGTCAAAGCGCCCATGCGACGAGGCACGCCGATCGGGTCACACGGGTCGGCTCCCACTGACGTAGTGATGAGCCCGGCGACCGTGGGCGGGCCACCGCCGGCCACACCCGGGTGCCCGCCGCCAGCCACCCGCACATCGCCAGGGCGACCGTCCGGCGGCGGCACGCCTTGCGGCCCGGCACCAGCCACCTGCACACCCGGGTACCCGCCGCCGGTCACCTGCACACCACCGGGGCGACCATCCGGTGGTGCCGCGCGTCGCGGCCCGGCTCCGGTGACCTGCGCACCCTCCGGCTCACCGTCCGCCGCGCCCACATCCCTCGGCCCACCGGTGGCTGGGCCTCCGCCACCGGGCCCGTCTCCCAGTGCGAGACGCTCGACGTCCGCGAGCGGCAGCGCGGCGCGTGCGCTGCCCTCGGCAATCTGCTCGCCCACCACGCGGACCATCTGGCGGATCGTGAGACCGGGAGTGAGTCGAATGCGCACCGGGATGGTGGTGCCAAGGGCCCCCACCAGACCGCCCAAGTCCAAGCCATCGAGATCGCGCCCGCTGACCTCATAGCCAACAACGACATCGTCGGCGTAGATGGACCGCGCCACGACCAGACCCCACGCCGCAACCACCAAGGTGGGGAGATCCACCGATTCGGCGTGGGCGAGGCTCCGCAGACCGGCCGCCGTGGCCTCGTCCACCGTGGCCGCTGGCCGCGGGGTTCGCGGCGGCGGGGTGAGATCCGTCTCGTGCCAGCCGCCGAGCAGCGGGCATGGCGGCACGCCCGCGTACCCGTCGAGGACGCCGGCCCAGTAGGCGTGGTCGGCCGCGGTCTCGCGTTCGGCGGCCCACGCGAGGTAGCGGCCGAGGCTCGGGGCGATGGCCGCCTCCCCCGCCACCATCTCTTGCGCTCGCGACGGCGAGACGGTCCCCAACTGGTCGTAGTAGCGGGCAAAGTCCCAGGCCAGCACGGGGAGCGACCACTCGTCCACCACGGCAGGGCATGCCGACCACACCATCCGGGACTCATCCGCGCCCATGCGGACCAACGTCACCCGGCACAGGGAATCGCGTGTGAGGTCGAATCCGCGCTCCAGATCGGCCAGCGCAATACGATCGGCGGCCTCGGCTACGGAGTCTGGGTCCGCGGCGCCGGCCGCCGTCAGATCCCGCACCACAAGGTCAGGCTCACGGTCACGCAGGATGGCGAGCTTCGCCATCGTCGGTCCCACCGATTGGACGATGCCGGCCCGCAACGCCTCATGTCGCCTCGCCACCAGGTCGATAGCGCGGGCGGCGCGCGCGAGATCGAGCGGCCCACGGACGGTGACGGTGCGCTGGAGAATGGAAGATCGCGAGGCCCGGTCGCCCAGAAG
The DNA here is from genome assembly GCA_031266115.1 of Bifidobacteriaceae bacterium. Taxonomy (GTDB): domain Bacteria; phylum Actinomycetota; class Actinomycetes; order Actinomycetales; family WQXJ01; genus JAIRRT01. The sequence goes on along the minus strand of JAISBQ010000327.1, from coordinate 18,513 downwards.
GTCCGCCACCAGGCGACGTTGCACCGGCGTCAGGTCGTAGAGACCCTCAAGGCGCGGCGCGGTCGGCATGGGCCGTCTCAGCCGAAGAGTCGTGGTTCGGTGAAGTCTGGGGGCGCGGCGCGGAAGGACTTGCGTGTGACCCTCAGGGTGTCCCATGTACCGGCGATATACGAGGATTTCGCCTTGACCTTGATGGTGCCTGGCCCGAGGCCGGATGCGCGCAGCGTCCAGTAGTCGTTGATCCTGGCGACCCGCGTGGTACCGATGGACTTGGCCTTCCCGCCGCCGGCCGGCTTGAAGAACACCTCGACGGCTCGCCCCCGCATCTCCGGTGACCCCGTGCCCCACACCACCGAGCGACTGGATGCGCCCGGACGCCCGCTAATGCCGTCCACGGTCAAGGTCGCCCGGCTGATGACCTTGACGGTGGTGGTCGTGGTGGCGGTAGCACCCGCGGCATCGGTCACCGAGACCGTGACCCTATGGTCGCCGGCATCCTCCAAGGTCGCGGAGCGATTCGTCCCGATCACCACGTGGTTCACGCCCGCCACCAGGGTGACCTCGGGCCGGTCCGTGGAGGAGATCTGCTGGACAATCCCGATGTCGGTGACAATCACGTTGGCGACATCGATGGTCCACGCGACGATCGGGTTGATGCCGGCGATGGTCACGCTCAGGGTCACCGGGGCCTCGACCCGTTTCACGTCGAACGCGGTCACGGGACCGGCGCTGGCTTCGACCGCGAGGGGCGGGGGCGGGGCGGCCACTTCAGCGGTCGCGGCGATGGACCCGTAGGCGAGCACGGCGACACACGCGGCGGTGCCTGCCACCCGGTAGCCGATGGCACCGACCATGGTGTTCTCCCGTCCCGAGGGATGCCGAACAACAGCGAACGCGGAGCCGGGCGCCGGCGCCGCCAGTCTCGCTCCGCCCCCGACCATACCCGCATATCGACGCGCCAAGAGCAGCATGCACACCGGAGGTGTTTGAGTTGGCATCGACGCAGGCAGGCATGCGTGCCAGGAGCGCGGAGGACGCGCCGGCACGTGAGTCAACCCAAGCCTTGCTCCAGCGGTTGGTCCCGCGTCAGGACTTGGTCTTAGGGACCGTGAGTTTGAGGGTCTTCGCTGTGGCGCGGAGGTGTTGGGGTGAGGTGTCCGTGAAGGTTGTTCGGAGCTTGTAGGTGCCCGGCTTCAGCTTCGGGAGGTTCACCGTGACCACCACCCAGTGCGACGCCTTCACCCGCACCGTCTTCGACGCGGACTTCTTGGACCCCCAGGCCACGGTGACCCGCCCTATCGGCGCCTCACCATCGGTACGGCGAACCTTGACCTTGACCTTCGCAGGCTTGGTCGCGGTCACCTTCTTGACGGTCTGCCTCGCCGACACACTCGCCTTGATCGGATTGATCTGCCCCGCCGCTGGGGGTGAAGCTGGATCGGACGGGACGGGGGTGGAAATCTCTGCGGGCGCATCCGGGGGCACCGGAGTCTCGACGCTCCCGTCGGGCCCTGACCTCGCTACCACCGTCACGGGAGGCGTATAGGCGATCGTGTAGTCAGCCCTGCAGCCACTCTTCAAGTACAAGACCGCCCCCAAGTGAGTGGTAGACCCTATGTCCGAGTCGGACACGGTATAGCTCCACGTCTCATTCTCATAGACTCCGTCCTTCACCACGAACTTGTCAACGATGTCCCACGTCCACCCATTTTCGCTAACATAGCGAAAATCATTCGGACCGAACGCGCTGAGCCTGGTCCAGGGTGTCACGGTTGACGTCGCAGCCACAGGCGGCAACCTTATCGCGCCTACACCATAGGCCGCGATGTTACACTCCTCCTCACCTATAGCATCAGCGTCATCTGCCTCCGCGTGCCAGAGCGGATCGCTCACGCCAAAGGTCACCGCCACCGCGACAACACCAGCGCAGGCTATGTGTCTGACAAGTATTCTTCGCCAGATCTCGCCGACCGACTCACGTTTCTTCTGCCTGTGAACCTCCATGGGTTTCTCTCCCATCTGCGCTCCAGAATCCTTAGGAATCCTCAGGGGCTCCCTTCTTCGGGATAGTCAGCTTCAAGGTCTTTGCTGTGGCGCGGAGGCCGAGGGGCGAGGTGCCGGCGAAGGTTGTCCGGAGCTTGTAGGTACCCGGCTTCAGCTTGGGGAGGTTCACCGTGACCACTCCCCAGTGCGATGCCTTCACCCGCACAGTCTTCGCCGAGGACTTCTTTGACCCCCAGGCCACGGTGACCCGCCCTATCGGCGGCTCACCATCGGTACGGCGAACCTTGACCTTGACCTTCGCAGGCTTGGTCGCGGTCACCTTCTTGACGGTCTTGCGTGCCGACACGCTCACCCTGACCGGCTTGACCCGCTCAGAGGGCTCGGTACTAGGTTCCTGCGAGGGCGCACGATCCGGCACAGAAGGTGTCTCCGGGTCCCCACTTAGCGGTAGTTGCGCCACAACCGTCACAGCCGCGGTGTACCCAATGTTGTAACCCGTCCAACACCTAGACTCCAGATACAGGAACACGCCCATCTGCAGAGTCGATCCGACATCTGACTCGGAAACTGTGTACTCTCGCACAACCCTCCAAAAGACCCCATCCTTTACTACAAAGGTCTCCAGGATCTCCCACACCGAACCAAAGTCGTCGCGATACTGGCGATCACCGGGCAAGAACGTCCTTAGCACAGTGCCAGGCACCACGTTTGGCGTGGCGGCCAGATCCGGAAGCCTCAGCGTGGCCGCGAGTATGGATAAGTCATCACGGCCGGTACCAACGTTGCACACCTCGTCATCGGGGCTCCCGGAGCCGTTCGCCCGCGCCGCCAAGGCCACCCCGCCCGCACTGAAGCTCACCAGCGCGGTGACGACCATCCAGGATACCCATCCGCCGACCACTCCCCACCGACTCCGGCAGACAGTGGCGTCACTACCTCCCTCATCCGGCCTCACCACTACCCTTCCTCTCACAGTTGCTGCATCGTCCCATAACTCCTCCACAGTACCCCTCGGTATATCAATTGATCGTGACATACTTAGGAGTGGCCCAAAGCTGCTTATGCCCGGAAAAAGAACCTCCGATGTCCGCCCCGTACGCATAAACTGGGATGTTGGTGCCGCGAATCGACGTGATGAGGGTGGCCGCAAAACCATGGTACTTCCCCGTATTGGCGTAAGCCGCCTCAACATCCGTTCGGATCTGATTGGCCGGCACTGCCCAGAGGGGCGCACCCGAACCCATCGGTCCGCCAATATAGATATACGCCCAGGTTGCGCTGCGTGCAAGGTCAGGATCGATGACCCAACCCGAGACACTGACCGTGCCGGCCCCGCCGGAAGCTGTATCAAGCGATCCGAACGGTTGGCGTCCCTGCGCCATGAGCACGGTCCCGGTACGTGTCAGCGCTTTCGAGATCTTTGTAAAATAGGCAGCCCCCGACTGAAGACACTGGTTCGTTGAATCGTTGGGATTGAGCTGGCAGCAAGCCGACAGACCCAATGCGATCGCCGACGCATCGGGATTCACGCCGTAGAGACCGCCGCCGCTGTCCCCCTTCTTCGCTCCGGGACTGGTCGAATTCCAGTAGACCTTGATAGCGTCGTCGAGCGTAGTAATGACGCTGGTATTAGCGGCACGATCCGCTGTATATCCCACGCTCGTAGCCGTACTGCTGATATACCCACACGATTCAGCTCCGGAACTTGCGCCATTGAAACACACCCAACCATAGGGAACAGCCAAATCCGTTGAGTAATAGGCACCGGCCTGAGCCACCACCGGACGTGCCGTATCAGTACCATAGTACACAGTGGTTTCCCACCAGGCCGAGCTGGGCAAGTGGAATAGCACGGCGTCCGAGTCAACGTTGGTTGCACCCCAGAATGTGTTATTCATGAGGTTCGTTAGGACCGCCAAGTTACCTGTTCTCACTGTCTCTCCCACAAAGCCACAGTGACCCGCAGTCAAGCCATATTCACCTCCGTCACCGCTGACCGCGAAACCGAATGAACACTGATACGCCGTGGTTCCAATCTTGATCCGCTTCCCTCCCTGAAGTGGAAGGTCGTCCCTCGACCCGCCTGTGCCCTCCGACAATGGCGCCAGGGTTAGCGCCACCCTCGGGCTGTCGAGCGCGGCCTCAAAGTTGAGCATCCGGTTGACGTCCAGCGCGGCCTGGCCGCGCAGAGGCGCTTCACTCGTGATCGGCTCCAGGAGCGATGCGATCGCGTCGAGATCCGTCGACGTGGGCGCCGCGACTCCGACAAAGCCGCGCTCGTAGTGTCGGTCAATCTCGGACCATTGGACGCCCGATTCCGTCAACGCTTGCATCACCGAATCGGCGAGCGCGTCAACGTCGGCGCGCGCCACGTGCCGCTCCACCACCTCGACCTCGACAATCTCGCCCAACGACTCTTCAAGCGCAGCCGCCTCATCGGCGGCCAAATCCAGAACCCCGATGACGAAGTGGTCCTGGGCGGGCGCCATCCACATCTCGACGTACCGGTCGCCGAGCTGTTCGAGGGCTTGCTCGCGAACAGCACCGGCGAACTCCAGCGGACTGACCCCTTCGCCCTCGGGCAACTCGGGCGGAGGAGGCAATTCGATGGACTGAGAGGTCAACGTGACATCGTCGTCGGCAACAGCAACAACTGGGTGAGAGATACCGAGCGGTGCGATGAGGATCGTCGCCGCGAAGAGGACAACAGTGCAGGTCAGGGGTTTGCGGCGGACACGGGCCATGATGGCCTCCAAACAGTGTCAGGGCCGGGCGGCAAGATACCGCCAGATACTGCCACCCGCGAGCGTAGCACCGTCATCGCGGTATGGTGCCGGGCATGAGTGTTGGGCTGCTGACCGATCAGTACGAATTGACCATGCTGGACGCCGCGCTCGCCGATGGGACCGCCACGCGTCACGCTGTGTTCGAGGTCTTCGCACGGCGGCTGCCAGCCGGACGGCGCTATGGGGTGTTCGCCGGGTCTGGGCGACTGCTTGAACTGCTCGCGGACTTCCGGTTCGGCCAGGGCGACCTGGAATGGTTGGCGAGGGCCGGCATCGTCCGCGAGAGGACTCTGGAATGGCTCAGTAACTACCGGTTCGGCGGGACCATTCTCGGATATGCGGAAGGCGAGACGTATTTTCCTGGCTCACCGGTGTTATCGGTGGCCGGAACATTTGCCGAGACGGTAATCCTGGAAACGCTCATCCTGTCCGTTCTCAACCATGACACCGCCGTGGCATCGGCCGCATCGCGCATGACCGCGGCCGCCGGGGATCGGCCATGCCTGGAGATGGGGGCGCGGCGCACCCACGAACAGGCCGCGCTGGCGGCGGCGCGTGCCGCCTATGTGGGCGGGTTCGCGGGCACCAGCGTTCTGGGCGCCGGGCGCGCGTGGGGCATCCCGACCATCGGCACCGCCGCCCACGCGTTCACCCTGATCCACGACTCCGAGGCCGACGCCTTCCGCGCCCAGATCGCCGCGCAGGGCACCGCCACCACGCTGCTGCTGGACACCTACGATGTCGCTGCCGCCCTGCGCAGCGCCATCGAGATCGCGGGGACCGGGCTCAAGTCCGTCCGCCTCGACTCGGGTGACCTGCCCGTCCTGGCCCACGAGGTGCGAAGCGCCCTGGACCGGCTGGGCGCCACCGGCACCTCCATCACCGTCACCTCTGACCTGGACGAATACGCCATCGCCGCCCTGGGGGCAGCCCCCGTGGACTCCTATGGTGTGGGCACACGCCTCGTCACCGGGTCCGGAGCGCCCACAGCCCAGATGGTCTACAAGCTCGTTGCCCGCGAAGACGCGTCCGGCGCCATTCGGCCCGTCGCCAAGGCCGTGGGAGCCAAGGCGACGTTGGGCGGCGCCAAGTGGGCCGGACGCCGGATCGACGATTCCGGGCACGCCACCGAGGAGGTGATCGTCACCGGCATCGGCCCGCGGCCCGGCTCCCCCGAGACCTACGGGGTGCGCCCGCTCGAAGTCACCTATGTCGCCGGCGGGCACGTCCAGCCGGGATGGACCGGGGGCGAGGGGTTGGCGCGGGCTGCCGAGCGCCATCGGACGTCGCGCGCGGAACTCCCCCGTGTCGCATGGCGATTGTCCGATGGCGAACCCGCCATCCCCACCACCCTCACCCCGGCGCTGGATTCAGCCGGAGCCTAGCGGCGCTCCACGCAACGGGTGGGGCAACGGGGTTGGGCAGGCCCGCGGGGGCGACTGGTGCCGATAGGCAGCGGCGGGCTTGGCCAGGAAGTGCATCGAGCATGGCGGATACCAGGATAGGTACGGGGGGTGATGCATCGAGACTGTCGAATACCAGGCTTCGATGCACAACATCGGGCCTGTGGGGCGATCGAAGCCTGGTATTCGGCAATCTCGATTTCCCACCGAGGTCCCGAAGCCTGGTATTCGGCAATCTCGATGCTGAGTTTCATGTTTGCGGGCTCCAACCAGGTCTCAGAGCCCGCAAAGGTGAAACTCGGCGACGGATGCTGTGTCAGCCCTCGCCCGACCCCGACGACCCCGCACCCGACCCACCCCCAGGTCCGCCTGCGCGCAGGGAATCGTAGATCGCCTTGCATGCGGGGCAGACGGGGAACCGCGACGGATCCCGGCCGGGAACCCATACCTTGCCGCACAGCGCAACGACCGGGCGCCCAGAGACAGCCGACGAGAGAATTTTGTCCTTGCGCACATAGTGGGCGAACCGCTCGTGATCGCCGGGCTCGACCTGTTCACGCAGTTCGCTGCGTTCGAGCACGCTCGTGGAGGTGCCCGCGGGCATGTCAGTGGTGGGCAGGCGGGTCGGCTCGGTCAACCGCCCATGGTACGTCCGCCCGGGCCCTACTCCCCCCCGCGTCCCAGGATCAACTCCCGGACCCTCGCCGCGTCCGCTTGACCACGGGTTGCCTTCATGACCGCACCGACGATGGCGCCTGCCGCAGCGATCTTCCCACCCCGGATCTTCCGGGCGACGTCCGGATTTGCGGCAAGGGCGGCGTCCACGGCGGCGACCAGTGCGCCATCGTCCGAGACGACCGCCAAACCCCTCGCCTGGGCCACATCGGCGGGAGAACCCTCACCGGCCAATGTGCCCGCCAGCGCCTGACGGGCGAGCTTGTCCGTCAAGGCGCCGCCGGCGATCAGACCCTCGAGCTCCGCGACGTGCGCGGGGGTCACCGGAAGCTGCGCGATGTCGACGCCCGCATCGTTGGCCGCGCGCATCAACTCACCGGTCCACCACTTGCGCGCACCGGCAGGTGGCGCCCCAGCAGCCACGGTTTCCTCTATGAGGGTGAGCACGCCACCGCGCACGGCGTCGCGCATCTCCAAGTCGGTGAAACCCCATTCGCGCTGAAGGCGGCGGCGGCGTTCGGCGGGTGGCTCAGGGAGCGTGGCACGCAGCTTCTCCACCCAGTCCCTCGACGGCACCACGGGCAGGAGGTCCGGTTCGGGGAAGTAGCGGTAATCCTCCGCCTCCTCCTTGGACCGCCCAGGCGTGGTACGGCCCGTGTCCTCGTGGAAGTGGCGAGTCTCCTGGACCACCGGCCGACCGGCAGCCAGCAAGGCTGCCTGACGGCCACACTCGTAGCGAACCGCCAGCTCGATGGTGCGCAACGAGTTCACGTTCTTGGTCTCTGTGCGCTTGCCCAGCGGGACCGCACGCTGGGCGTCCTCCCCGTCCACGCGGGGACGCAATGACAGGTTGACATCGGCCCGGATGGACCCCTGATCCATGCGTGCGTCGGAGATCTCCAGCGCGCGGACCACATCCCGCAGGGCCGCCACGTAGGCACGCGCCACCTCGGGTGCGCGCGAACCCATCCCCTGGACCGGCTTGGTGACGATCTCGATCAGCGGCACGCCTGCGCGGTTGTAGTCCACGAGGGAATAGGCGGCGCCGTGGATGCGGCCCGCCGCCCCACCCACATGGGTGAGCTTCGCCGCGTCTTCCTCCATGTGGGCGCGTTCGATCTCGACGCGGACGCTGGTGCCGTCGTCCAACTCGAAAGTGAGGTGGCCGTCGTAGTTGATCGGCTCGTCGTACTGCGAGATCTGGTAGTCCTTGGCGAGGTCGGGATAGAAGTAGTTCTTCCGGGCGAACCGGGAACTCGCGGCGATGGAGCAGTTCAACGCCAACCCCAGCCGGATCGCCGATTCGACGGCCTCGACGTTGGCCGTGGGCATCGCCCCAGGTAGCCCAAGACACACCGGGCAGACCTGCGTGTTGGGTGGAGCCCCAAACGCCGTGGCACATCCGCAGAACATCTTGGTCGCCGTGTTCAACTCGACGTGGACCTCGATCCCGAACACCGGATCGAACCGCTCCATCGCCGCCTCGAAGCTCATCGCGTGGCCGGCCCGGGCCGTGGGCCCGCTCATCTCGCTCATCGTGCGCCTCCCGTCGGAGTGCCGAGCATAGGCGCCCGGTCGAGCAGACCGCCCCCCCACCGCTCGGTGAGCACCGCCTCCAACGCGGCACCCACACGGTAGATCCAGGCATCGGCCCGTGCGGGCGCCAGCACCTGGACCCCGACAGGCAGTCCATCCTCGGCCAGCCCCGCCGGGACCGAGATCCCAGGTATCCCCGCGAGGTTCGCCGGGATGGTGGCCGTGTCCGAGAGGTACATCGCCATCGGGTTGTCTACCTTCTCCCCGATCCGGAATGCCGTCGTGGGACACGTGGGGCTGACCAGGACATCCACGGCCTCCCACGCGTGAGCCAAGTCCTCTTGGACCAGCGTGCGCACCTTCTGGGCGGACCCGTAGTACGCGTCGCGATACCCCGCGGACAGCGCATAGGTTCCCAGGATCACGCGACGCTTAACCTCCGGGCCGAACGCCGCCTCGCGCGTGGCGCCCATCACGGCCTCCGCGGTCACCGGCCCCCCCTGCGGGGACAGGCGCAGCCCGTAACGCATCGCATCGAACCGGGCCAGGTTGCTCGATGCCTCCGAGGGCATGATCAGGTAGTACGCCGCCAACGTGTAGGCAAAGGAGGGGCACGAGACCACCTGCATCTCGGCCCCCAAGTCTTCCAGCACACCCAGCGCCTCGGCGTAGCGCTCCAGGACGCCCTGCTGGAAGCCATCCCCACGCAATTCCCCGACGATGCCGATCCTCACCCCCCGCAGGTCCCCCGCCATCCCTTGACGCGCGTACGCGACGGCCGGAGCCACCGGCTCGGGCAGGCTGGTCGCGTCGTGTGGATCGTGGCCGCCGATGACCTCGTGGAGCATCGCCGCATCCAAGACTGTCCGCGAACACGGCCCCACCTGGTCCAACGATGACGCCATGGCGACCAGTCCGTAGCGCGAGACCGCGCCGTAGGTCGGTTTGGCGCCCACCGTGCCGGTGACCGCTGCGGGCTGGCGGATGGAGCCCCCGGTGTCGGTGCCAAGAGCCAGCGGCGCCTCGAACGCGGCGACAGCCGCGGACGAGCCGCCGCCCGAGCCGCCCGGAATTCGGTCCAGATCCCACGGGTTGTGGGTGGGCCCAAACGCCGAATGCTCGGTGGACGAGCCCATGGCGAACTCATCCATGTTGGTCTTGCCGAGGATCGGCATGCCGGCATCGCGCACCTTCGCCACCACGGTCGCGTCGTACACAGGCACCCAGTCTTCGAGGATTCGCGACCCGCAGGTGGTCCGCATGCCGCGCGTAGTCAACAGGTCCTTGACGGCGATCGGCACTCCAGCGAGCGGCCCCAACTCCTCGCCCCTGTACCTCGCCTCGTCCACCCTACGGGCCTCAAGGATCGCATCGGTGTCGTTCACCAGCACAAACGCGTGAACGTCATCGTCCACGTCATGGATTCTGGCGAGGTGGGCCTCGGTCACCTCGCGCGCCGACACCTCCCCATCCGCCATGAGAGTGGACAGCTCGGCGGCACTGAGCCGCGTCAGGTCTTCGCTCACGGTTCCTCCCCGAGGATCTGCGGGACACGGAACTGTCCGTCCTGGTCGGCGGGCGCCGAACTCAGTGCCTCAGCCCGGCTCAGGGACGCCGTCACGGTGTCAGGCCGAAAGACGTTGGTCAGGGGGATCGGATGGGAGGTGGCGGGCGTCGAATCGTCCACCGCGGAGGAAACCACAGCAACAGCATCGACGATGGCGGTCAATTGGCCAGCGAGCACGTCAAGCTCGCCGTCGGTCAGGTGGATGCGAGCGAGCGCGCCCAGACGCGCCACATCCTCACGGGTGATCGCGGACATGGGACGAGTCTAGGGCGCCTTGGTGTTTCGATCTCTCACACTTGAGCCGAGTTTTCTCGGGGTCCCCGCGAAGTACCGGACCGGAGCGAAGCATAGGTGAGGACACTTCGTGGGGTGCCTCTAGGGCGCTGCCGATTCCGCGGCGCCGGGCCGCGCGCAGCTGGGAAGAGCGAAGCGATAACCAGGCCAGATGCGGTGCCCGGCATTCCCGGACGGCGCGTCTTCAGCGCTGTCATGCCGGCGCCGGCGCCGAAGCCCTGGCTAGCATGCAGGGGACCCGTATCACCGCAACGCAAGGGAGACCGCATGGACGCGCGCGTAGGAATCGTCATGGGATCGGATTCGGACTGGCCGGTGATGTCCGCGGCGGCGGCCACCCTCGACGAGGTCGGTGTCGGCTACGAGGTGAGAGTCATCTCCGCTCATCGGATGCCGGACGAGACCATCGCCTACGGGCGGGACGCCTCGCCACGTGGGTTGCGGGTGATCATCGCCGGCGCCGGCGGCGCGGCGGCGCTCCCCGGCATGCTCGCTGCCGTGACACAGCTACCGGTGGTGGGAGTGCCCGTGCCGCTCGCCGTGCTGGACGGGCTCGATTCGCTGCTCTCAATCGCGCAGATGCCGGCCGGAGTGCCGGTCGCGACGGTCGCCATCGGCGGCGCCCGCAACGCCGGGCTCCTGGCGGGACGAATCCTCGCCGCCGGCGAGGGGCCCGAGGCCGAGCGCATCCGCTCGCGCCTGCACGATGCCGCCACCACCATGAAGGCAGCGGCGATGGCCAAGGAGACCCGGCTGCGCGCGACGCTGGACGCCACGCAAGACGAGTGACCCCGTCCCGCTGTTCACTGCCCGCCGTCCCGTCGGCACAGCGGGCAGTGAACAGCGAGCAGCAGGCCATTGACAACTCACCCGTCGGACCCAGGGTGGGTCGAGACGCAGCAGCTATCCTGACCCGGTGTCTTCCCTTGCGCGCCGCGGACCCCTAGCATCGCGCGCGGCGCTGTTCGCCTGGCTCCGCGAACTGGTCACTTTTGGGGCCGTGGGCGGTGTGGCCTACCTCGTGGACGCCGGGGGGTACAACCTGCTGATCCACGGCCCCGGACATCTCTTGGCGGCCAGCCCGGTCCGAGCGAGCCTCTTGTGCGGGACCGTGTCCATTCTGGTGGCGTGGGTCGGCAACCGGTATCTGACCTTCGCTGCGAGCCGCAGCAAGGCCAAGACCAGGGAGTTGATCATGTTTGTCCTGGTCAACATCGTGGGAATCATGATCGCGTCGGGATGTCTCTACTTCAGCCGATGGATCCTCGGGTTTGACTCGTTGTTCGCCGACAACCTGTCCCGCAACATCATCGGCGTGGGGCTGGGAACCATCTTCCGATACTTCTGCTACAAGTTCATCGTGTTCACGGCGCAGTGATTTCGACCGGGAGGCGTTCGGCTGGGACGGACCGGAGAAACAGCGTGAAGGTCGCCGGGCGGCGCGCCGACAGTTCCAGGCGGCCCGAATCATGGGCCGCCAGGTCGCGAGCCAGCGCGAGGCCCAAGCCGGTACCGCCGCCGGATGTCACGTGACGCTCGAAGATTCGTGGTGCGATCTCGTCGGAAACCCCGGGGCCGCCATCGGACACCTCAACCGCCACACCCCCGGACGCCTTTCGGGCGCACAGGCGAGTGGTGCCGCCCCCATGCTTCAGGGAGTTCTCCAGGAGGGTCGCGATCACCTGGGACAGGGCGCCCGGGGTGGCAAGAACCCACAGACCCGCGGGAACATCGACCGCCAATTCGCGGTTCTCCGCCGCGAAAATCGCCATCCATTCGTCCTCTTGCTGACTCGCGATATCGGTCAACTGCAGCGCTTCGATGGTGTCGGCGCGTTCGTGGGAGGACCGCCCGAGGAGCTCAGAAATCGTGGAAGACAACCGCTCGATCTGCTCCAGGGAAATGCGGGCCTCCTCGCGGACATCGGTCTGATCCGTCATCGCCTCGATTTCCTCCAGACGCATGGACAGGGCCGTGAGGGGTGTTCGCAACTGGTGCGAGGCGTCGGCGGCGAACTCCCGCTCCGCGGCCAGGCGCCTCGCCATGCGATCGGCCGAGCGACTGAGTTCATCGGCCACGAGGTCTATCTCCTCGATCCCCGTCGATTCCAGGTTGGGGCGCACCTGCCCGGCGCCGAGCTGCTGGGCGCCGGCCGCCAGGTAAACCAGAGGCTCGGCGAGGCGGTTGGCTTGGTGGTTCGCGACCCATGCGCCAGCGCCGATGGCAACCAGCGAGGTGAGCAGCACCAGGGCGATCGCCGGAATGGAGGTGCGCTGCAACGCCCACCACGAGACTGTGAATTCGACCTCCGCGCCGAGCGGCGAAATCGCGAAGACCGACCTGGTGGCACCCTCGATCTCGGGACCCACCGTGACCACCTTGTTGTCCGGCGGCAGGGTGACGGTGGCGTGAACGGGCAAGTCGACCGGGGCACCCCTGGCGAAATCGGCGAGGCGCTCCGGCGTGACCTCAAGGCCGATGTTGATCGATCCATCCACCCGGCCGGCAGTGCGTTCCGTGCGGTATTCCAGCTCTGCCACGGTGGCGCGTTGTGTGACCTGGACAGCGAAGAACAGCAGCGGAATGCCCAGCAGGGCAACGGCCGCTAGGACCGCCGCGACAGTCGCGAGACGAAACCTCTCGTGCACGCCAGGTGCTCCTTAGAGGACGGGTGATCTTCCCGGGGTGATCAGCTACCGTCCTCGAAACGGAAGCCCATGCCGCGGATCGTCGCGATGTACCGCGGGGAGTTCGGGTCGTCGCCAAGCTTGCGTCGCAGCCACGACACGTGCATGTCCAGGGTCTTGGTGGACGATGACGGATCGGACCCCCATACCTCCCGCATGAGGGTCTCCCGGCTGACCATCGCTCCGGCCGCCTTGGCCAGCACCCGAAGCAGATCGAATTCGCGCGCGGTCAGCTGGACCTCGCGGGTGCCCACGAAAGCGCGCCGGGCGCCGAGGTCGACGCGTACGTCTTGGACTCGCACTTCATCCCCAGCGCCATCGGCGCCCGTGCGGCGCAGCAGTGCCCTCACACGCGCCAGAAGCTCGGCCAGACGGAAAGGTTTGGTCACGTAATCGTCCGCGCCAGCATCAAGTCCCACCACGGTGTCCACCTCGTCGGCGCGAGCCGTCAGGATGAGGATGGGAAGCTCCTGGCCGCGTGACCGGATGGTCCGCGCCACGTCCAACCCGTCCATGTCGGGCAGCCCAAGGTCCAGGATCACCAAGTCGGCGCCATGGGCCCCGTCGAGCAGTCCCTGTCCGGTCCCGTGGACCGACACCTCGTAGCCCTCTCGTGTCAGCGCGCGTGCCAAGGGTTCAGCGATGGCAGAGTCGTCTTCGGCCAAAATGATTGTTGCCATCTGACCATCGTAAGGCAAAGAGCTGCTTTTGTCTCTCTCCGCCCCAACCATGGACCGCGGTTGGCCGCCCCCCCCGGCCCGAGGCGGCCACCCCCCCCCCATGCGCCGTTCCAGCCGTCGAGTTTCAGGTTCCAGGGGCGAAACAGCCGCTACGGGCCCCAAAACCTGAAGCTCGGCGATCTGATCCGGCCCCACAGACTGCTAGCGAGGTGGCGACGGGCCCCGGACTGGCGGAGCGAGGGCATGGCGGGAGGTCGGGGGCGCGGGCTGACCTTCGATGCAAGAGACACGCGGGGGGAGGGAAGAGTCCCAGGGGGGTCGTGCGTCAATCCCTGCGTACGCGACTGTCACCTCGCGGCCCGTCGCATCGACACCACCGCGGGGCGCATCGCCGTCACCCGGTGTCTATTGGCGCATACCTGAGCTGCCGCCAAGGAGAGTCCTCATGGTCCCCCTCAAGTCCCTGATCACCGTGGCGTGCACGATGACGCTGATCGCCGCCGCGGCACTGACCAGTCCCCCGGCGGCCCACTCCGACGAAGGCACCTTCGGACCGGACACCGATCCGGCCGAGGTGGCGGCGCGGATCAGCGCGGCGTCCAGCACGTCGCTGGTCGTCATGCCAGACGGTCGGATCTGCAGCTGGGGCCGCGATCTTGCCGACCTGCGCGGCGAGCGTGGTACCACGCCCACACCGGTGTGCTTCTGGTTGCCGGGTCAGGTGGCCGCGACGTCCATCACCGCCCAGGACCATGCGGTGGCCGTCGGGGCCGATGGCGTGGCCTACACCTGGGGCAGCATCGGGAGGAGGGTGGCATACGAGGGGAACGAGTCACCCTCGAGTATTCCCGTCCCCGTGCACATGCCTGTCGATACCCCGGTGGTCGGCGCCACCGCCGGGTTCATGCACACTGCCGTGCTGACCGAGGATGGACACATCTACACCTCCGGAAACAACGAGGACGGCCAGCTGGGCAACGGCGAGGTTCTCAACTACTACGAGCAAGAGGCTGCGGAAAGGGAGGGATTGGTCTCAACCGAGGTGGTGGTGGACGGGGTCGTCTTCACGGCGGTCGCCGCAGGGGTTGACCACACGCTGGCACTCTCGGATGAGGGGAAGGCATATGGGTGGGGAGCAGACTTCGCGGGACAACTGGGGCCGCATGGAGCTTTCGACCCTGATTTCGATTTCGACGGCGCAGACTACAACACCCCGTGGAGCTGGATTCGAACCACCCCCGTGGAGATCACAGGCCTGCCTCAGATCGCTCAAGTCGCCGCCGGCTACAGCCACAGCGTGGCCCTGAGCACGGACGGACACGTGTACACGTGGGGAGGGAACACCTGGGGGCAACTGGGAATCGGCAAGGAGACCCGCTTCGCCAACGTGCCGATGGAGGTTCCTATCGAGGGAGTGGTGGTGGGGATCGCCGCGGGATACAACAACACGTTGGCATGGACCAAGGACGGCCGGCTCTTCGGCTGGGGATCCAACCAAGACGGTGCACTGGGCCTGGGCACACCCGTCGACGTCTCCACGCCCCATGAAGCCCTGGGTATCCGTGTGGTGGCGGCTGCCACCAACGGTTCCCACACCCTGGCTATCGGCATGGACGGCCAGATTTACACGTGTGGCGACAACTGGTCGAACCAACTCGGCAGTGAGGAACAGGTTTTCGCCGAGGAGCCTCAGCTCGTGACCGGGTTACCCGGATCGATCGCCTATGTGGCCGCCGGCGATTCCCACACGCTGGCCATCACTGAGACGGGTGAGGTGTACACCTGGGGCTATAACGGGGATGGGCAACTGGGGACCGGCGATCGGGACAACCGCCTCGCCCCCACGCGGGTGGAGGGGGTGCCGCCCGTGATTCAGGCCGATATCGACAGCGGCCACGCCGCAGCGCTCACCACCTCGGGTGAGGTCTGGGCCTGGGGCTCCAACACCAAGGGAGAATTGGGCCGCGAGCCAGGGCCGCTGCAGGAGCCCTCCCCGACCCCCATTCACGTCACACTTCCGCACGATGTCGGACCAGTCGCCTCCGTTGGCGTCGGCTACCAGTTCACGATGCTGCGCACCCAGGCAGGGGACATCTGGGGTTGGGGCGACAACTATCCGTCGTGGTTCAACGACCCGCCCATTGATGATCAACCTATCGAGGACCAGCCCAACCAGGCTCCAGTTCCGAACCCCGTCAGGGCCAATATCGACCTGGAAGACACCGCATCAACACTCTCAGTGGGCGCTTCGACGGTGGCGGTGGCGCTGGTGAGCGGCACCCTTTACGGGTTCGGGTACGACTCCTCATGCCAGATTGGCCGGGGATACCAAATCCCGCAAGACCGATGGCGCCTGGCACAGCCGATCACGGGGCTGCCGGTCGGGACGATCGTCCAGGCCAACACCGGCAGTCACGTCACCATGGCCCTGGACGTGGATGGCTACGTGTGGACCGTGGGAAACAACTACGACTGGACCCTCGGCCGGGAAGGTTTCTATTACGGAGAAGGATGCATGCCCCCCCAGAAGGTCGACGCACTTCCTGCTATCGGCGCCGTGGCCGCGGGAGGCGGCCTCGCCATGGCGCTGTCCGAAGACCGGCATGCGGTCTACACCTGGGGCACGTGGGACCGTACGTACACCGACACTCGCCTGCCACGCGGCGATGAGCATATCCCCGTCCAAACGCAGGGACTTCCAGGCCCCATCACGCAGATCGCTGCCGGAACCGACCACGCTGTCGCCCTGACCGAGTCCGGCGAGGTCTACACCTGGGGAAACAACTACTACGGCCAACTGGGAGTCGCGTCATCGACGTGGGTGCCTCTGATCCGGGTCTCTGACCTGCAATTCTGGGATCCACCCGAGACACCGGGCCCGACACCCAGCGACACGGGCAGCACCGCACCCACCGATTCCGCGAGCCCCACACCCAGCAACACGAGCAGTCCAACACCCACCGACTCCGCGAGTCCAACACCCACCGACACAAGCAGTCCGACGCCGACCGACACCGGGAGCGTCCAACCCACCGACACCGCCACCGAGGATCCAGGCGGGGCAGACACCGGTGGCGGAGACAGTCGTGGCGGCACAGACCCCGGTGGACCAGGTGACGGGCCCACCGACACCGGCGCACCACCCGGTCAAGACACGGCCCACGCGCCTGGCACCGACCGGTCCGATGCCGCCGCCGGGCTCGGCAGCGCAGGAACGGATGCCGGTTCCACCGATCTAGGCGCGTCTTCCATCGGCGCGACAGCACCCCGTGGCACCACCCCGCGGATCGACCGGTTCGGAACCCGGTTCAAGACCGTCGTGATCCCCGCGGGGTCCACCGCCAAACTCAAGGTTGCCGCCTACACGGCAGCCGGCACACCGGCCGGCTCAGTTCGCGTCACGTGGAAGACCAACAAGACCGCGGTCGCCACCCCGGTCACGGGCAAGAAGACCGGGTCGCTGTCCTGGCGGACCGGGTCTACCGCCTCGTTGAGAGTCAAAGCCCTGACCGTGGGCCGCTCCCAGATCACCCTCACCTCACCTGGAGCCCGCCCGGCCACCATCGAGATCAAGGTGGTATCCAAGTCCGCAGCGAAGACCGGGCGCCTCCGCTCGGTCACACTCACCGGCCCTGCCACACTCGCCGCCGGCCGCTCCACGGTCCTCAAACCCGTACTGACCCCGCGTGGAGCCGTCCGCACCGGTGCACGATGGCGGTCAACAGATCCCGCCGTCGCCACCGTCGATGCCGTGGGCCGGGTGACCGGCATCGCTGAGGGTAAGACCGACATCGTCCTCACGGCGGGTGGGAAGACCGCCAGGAAGACCATCGCCGTCCACGCCACCGAGTGACAACCCCATCGCACCGCCGGCCCCATCCGACACGATCCGTTCTCCACCCACCGATGCCCGACAAGGAGTCCTCATGGTCCCCCTCAAGTCCCTGATCACTGTGGCATGCACGATGGCGTTGGTCGCTGCCGGAGCACTGACCGGGCCGATCGTGGCCCACTCCGACCAAGTCGCCTTCGGGCCCGACGCGTCTCCCGCCGAGGTAGCGGCACGGATCACGGCGGGAAGCCGGTCGCTGGTCGTCATGCCCGACGGTGAGATCTGCGGATGGGGTGGGACCCTTCAAGAAAGGGGCACCCCCGCGCCCGAGCCTGAGTGCTTTTGGCTACCGGGTGGCATCGCCGCGACATCCATCAGCGCCGTGACCCACGCCGTGGCCGTGGGTGCCGATGGCGTGGCCTACACCTGGGGCAGCATCGGGAGCTCGGTGGCGTACGACCCCTCCGACGAGTCTTACGACGTCGCCCGTCCCGTGAAGCTGCCCGCAGGCGCGGCGCCCGTGATCGCAGTCAGCGCCGGGCAGATGTACACGGCCGTGTTGACGGAGGATGGCGCCATCTACACCTCGGGCCACAACGAATACGGTCAGCTGGGCGATGGCACGGTCGTGCACTACTCCAAACCGTGGGAACCAGGCTGGCCGTCAACGAAGGTGGACGCGGACGGGGTGGTCTTCACCGCCGTCGCCGCCGGATACACACACACGCTGGCGCTCTCGGATGAGGGGAAGGTGTATGCCTGGGGAGCAGACGAATCCGGGCAACTGGGTCCGAATGGGGCCTTCGACCCGGACGCCGATTTCGACACCTATGGCGCTACCAACCCTTCAGCGTGGATGGTGTCCACCCCGGTGGAGGTGCCCTTGCCCGGGCCGATCGTCCAGATAGCCGCCGGGTACAGCCACTCTGTCGCCTTGAGCGCGGATGGACACGTCTACACATGGGGATGGAACTCCTACGGGGCACTGGGAATCGGCAAGGCAACCCGCTTTTCTCACGTACCAGTGAAAGTCAACATTGCCGGCGTGG